>JAAZXD010000089.1 GCA_014240355.1 Roseibacillus sp.
CCTCCTGGAGTATGCAACCGGAAGCAGTGATTCCATCCCGGGGCCTGACACGGGAAGTCCCCTCCTGGCCCTTGACCAGACGGGACATCTCACCGTGACCATCCGGCTCAATCTGCTCGCTTCCGACCTCGGGACAACCCTCGAGCGAACCAGCGACCTGGCCTCCTGGGAGGCCCTCACGGGATTCGAACGCACTGCCATCATTCGAGACCCCCTGCAGGGCACCGCCCTCGTGGTCTACCGTGCGACCGCTCCCCTTCCGGACGGACCGGACCGGGCCTTCCTCCGCCTGCGGGTGACCAGACCTTGAGGAACTGGAAGGAATAGAGCTCAGCCCCTTCCCTGCCAGGATCCCACGACGGGAACCTGGCAGGAGGATCTGCGAGATGGATATGCCCCTTTACGGAGCAGGAACCGTCACCAGCAGGCGGTAAATCTCCCGCGCTTCCCCGCCAGTGGTGTCGGTGGCGGTGTTGGCGGCACCATCCGCCGCTGCGGTAAAGCTGTCCATGACCGGCACCTCGGGAAGTCCACTGGTGGAGGAGAGCACCTCGTAGGTCCGTCCTGCAAGGATCGGCCCATAGGTGATCTCAACCTGCGTGTCGCTTACGTGGACGACCTCGAACACCGGTCGTTCACTTCCATCGCTGGCGCTGGTTCCCATGAGATACTCGGAAAGAGCATCCCAGCTGTCGTTATCACTATCGCTCCCGGCATCAGCGGGATCGTTCGGGTTGAGGCCGTTCGCGAGTTCGTAATCGTCCGGGATCCCATCATTGTCCGAGTCCCCGGCCACGAGAGTAGCGACAGTGATCGCACCCGTGAGTGGGCCACTCCCGTCTTCGTCACCATCATCAACAAGGACATCAATGACAACCGGGGAGGTGCCATTGGGCAGGAATTGCACAGCCGCCAGGGCTGCATTCACCGCCCGGACAGTCCCGGTGATGGTCCAGATTCCAGTGGCCGGATCGTAAGTCGCACCCGTGGGCTCGGTGAGATTACCATCCCCGGGGCTGAGGCTCAGGGTGGCAGTCACCTCCTCGGGTGCACTCGAGGCCAGGATCGAGAAGGGACTCGCATCAACCGCATGCCAGAGACGTGCGGAACTGATGGTCCCCTCCATCGGGAATGAGCCCGTATCGTCGAAGATACCGTTGGCGTCCGTTCCAAGTCCACCACGGCCCCCATCCGCATTCTGTCCCACCCGGATCGTATCGTCCCCGCTCCAGTTGGACCGGGTCCCACGACTCGTCAGGTTCACGGTGGCCTGCCCCAATCCGTTCACCGAGTAGGTGATCGCGTCCAGACTGGCGACCACTGCAAGCTGGACCGGCGAATCGAGCGGCAAGACCGCATCTGCGAGCGGCACGCACACGTTTCCATCCGTCCAGTCGGTGTCGTTGAAGCTGGAGGGAATATCCGCAGGAGCGGAATTCATCTTGCTCACGAAATATGGAATACCATCGATGAGATAGATTCCGGTCCCGTTGCTGGTGCCACCGATCTCAGCCACCCGCACCGTTCCGAAGTCGTCAAATCCGGACGGCTGGAAGGTGATCTCAAACGCAAATCCGGCATCGGTATCCGGGTCTGGGACGAGATTAAGGGAGTCCTCATGGTTTGCCGGGTGGTCATACTGCGGCGCCTGCCCGGTGGTGATCACCGAATCGTTGGGATCGGTGACCACGATATCGTCAAGATCCACCGGCCCAGCCTCGTATCCGATGTTCTGCACGAGGTTGGTGGCACTCGGGGCCAGTTGCGGAATATAGAGGACGGAATCATCGATCGACACACTGTCCTCCGTCACCGCACCGCCCGCGGCCGCGTTGGCCGCTCCCTTCGCAACGGAGATGACGACCAGGCCTCCGCTGGTCATGCCCGTGATCGATACGGTGTAAGTGTCTCCCGAACCGCTCACGCTGGCGGAAAGGGGACCCGTGTCGGTGCTGGCGGAGAGATCGATATCCCCCGCCTCAAATCCGGTGACCGCCTCACTGAAGACGACCGAGAACTCAATGGGTGAACTACCAGCCGGGTCGTCCTGCCCTGCTGCCTGGTCGATGGCCACCGTCGGTCCTTCGTTGACGTAGAAGACCAGATCGTGGGTCATGGACTTGGGGCCTCCCGGTCCCGTACTTCCCCCGTCATCAATGGTGAAGGAGATCACCGCATCCCCCCCGGTCACCCCGTCGGTGGTGGAGATGACACCTGCGGCCAGACTGGCATTGATATCGTCCAGAGTCCCCGTGAGGGTGAGGGTAGCCGTTCCACTGCCTCCCACCACCGCAGGTCCACCTGCGGAGAAGGTCAGGGGCGCCCCTCCGCTACTCTGGAAAGTGGCCGTGAGTTCTCCCGTCCCGGCGTCAACATCATCCACCTGCAGGGTGTCCAAGGTGGTCCCGGTGGCAATGAAGGTGGCGGGCAGAACCGTGGATCCCCCGTCCCCCAGCGCCTCTCCCGCGAGGGTGGCGGTGGGGGGAGCGTTTCCAGCGATCCCCCCAACCGTGAGATCGTCGATGAGGATTCCGCTGCTTTCCGTGTCCTCCTCACTCGCATTGAGGCTGAAGAGGATGGAACTGATCTGGCTGGCCCCGCCGGCATAGGGCAGAACCCCGCTGGTGGAGTCGATGACCCCGTCCATGGGCCAGCGGTCAATGGCCACCCGGAAACCGCCGGAGGTCAGGGAGAGAATCAACCGGCTCTGCTTGGTCTCCAACTCATTGGAGCCGGTATTATCAAAGTCAGCTGCCTGGCCCAGGGGAGTCAGCTCCCCGGCCGAATCAACATGGTGCAACTGTTCATTATGCGGCGCGGTATTGTTGGCACTGACGTAGAGTTCGAAGGATTTCTCGCCCGCATCATCGAGCCCGATGATGCGCCAGCTCTTGGCTTCCGAATTGCCCACCGTCCGGCGGTTGCCAAGGTTCATCGAGATGAAGGCCGCGTTGGACCCCGAAATATCGGCCGGGGAGGCAAGTCGTGCCTTGATCTCACCCGATCCCGGCACGACGCGGTCAAGGACCAGGGCTTCGTCGATTCCATCACCATTGGCGTCGTCAGTCTCAAAATAGATTCCGGGCAGTTTACCCGAGACGTTGAGAACCGGAATATCTTCCCATGATCCAACCGCGGTTCCGAGATTGGCGGCAAAGGGCGCATCCGAACCCACCTTTGAGCCGTTCGGAGTGCCTGGATCTCCGAAGGGATCGACATTTTCGAAATCGGCCAGGAAAAGAAGGACTCCCACTCCGTCAGTGACCTCGGTGCTGGCCGAGGACGCCCCGCCAATCGATCCGCGGTCCACCGATTCGAGAGTGAGCGTGATCGTCTCGGCACCCTCAGCGACGCCATCGTCTATGGGGATGAAACTCAGGATCCCGGATGCCTCACCCCCGGGAATGACAAACGAGGTTTGTCCGAAGAAATCCTGCCCGTTCACAGCCGTTCCGGAATAACTGACGGTGATGGAGCGATCCGCCTGGGAGGCCACATCGGGGGTAACGGTGAATCCGAGAACCGATCCTTCCGAACCGCTGGCCTGGTTTTCGGCAACCGAGAAGACCGGATCGGACTGAACGTCGTTCAAAAGGGTCTCGGCGACCACCGGAACGCCCACCACCGCATTCCAATTGACGCTCTCAATGGTCACGATGATATTTTCCAGTTCCTCGTAGAGGTTGTCATCAAGGGCACTGATGGTCATCTGGGCAGAGTTTCCACCATCAGGAATCTGCACGGTGGCAGCAGCGGAGAAGTCATCCCCTGCAGCAGCCAGCCCACTGAAACTGAGGTTTACATCAACCGCACCGGAAACTGCCGCACTGGAGGAGAGGCTGAAGGTCGCGGAACCACCTTCGTCAACTTCGATCTGGTCGGCCACCAGCGAGATCTGGGGATCGGGATTGGTTCCCTCGACATCCACATTCACCGTCACGGTGGAGTTCACTTCCGTGTCGAGGCGGTAGGTATAGCTATCGCGCCCACTGAGTCCCACCCCGACGTGATTGAACGCGTTGTTCGGGTCGTAAGTGATCGAGCCATCGGCCTGGAGAGTCACGGTGGCCCCGGAAGGAAGATCGATGGGATTTCCGATCCCCGGAGATGCCGTCCCGGCAATCTCAAGAATGTCGCCCGGGACCGCTGGGATCGACGAACCGAAAATGGAATCGTAATTTGCGCTGATCTCCGCGGGAGTGAGGAGGAACGGATAAGTCCGGGCCAGTGAGATCTCGCCGTCATAGTCGGTCAGCGTCCCCAGACTGAGGGTGCCAAAATTTCCCAGATTGGGATCGGCCCCACCAACATCCGACTGCCGGCGGCCGAGACCACCGTCATCCGTGCCACACCAGTCGGCAAGGTTGCCGACCGCCCCGGTGTCGATATTGAGCGCAATCCCGGTGTCAACCAGTTGGCCGTTGATGAAGATACTGGCGGTGTCGTTGGTGAGATTGATCTGAGCTACAACGTGAACAAAGTCACCGCCCGCAACCGCTCCAGGAGGAAGTTGGCCCACGGCCTGCACGACTTGGGTCCCATTGTCGAGGGAACTCCAGGCCACCTTGTCGTCAACGATCGTGAAGGACGAACCGTCGGTAAGACCGCCAACCTCCCAGAGAACCTCATTGCCCACATGGTCGCGGGGGCGAATAAGCATCTCGAGAGTGGCGTCGACCGTGTCGATATCGCCGTAAGTGGCCTGCTCCATGTCGAGGTGAACGATGCCCTCTACCCCGGCAAAGTCATAGGTAGCGGCGATTCCCGCCGGGGCATTCACCGCAGCCGGATTGAAGGTCGCATCGATCACTCCGTTGCTGGGGATGGATGCCACGGTGGCCGAGCCGGTATTGAGCCACTGCGTGCTCGAATTTCCAATCGTGTCGGCGTGAAATTCCAGATTGAACCCGGGAGTAGGCGTGCCAAGCACACCGCCCGGCTTGCGGACCTGATCGTTGCCCAGGACCTCTAAGTTGACCGCGTTATTGGCATCCGTGGAGACGTGGTCGTTAGTCGGCAACCCGGCCCCTCCCGAAGTGATGGTGATGAGACCGGCCACCGCGCTCGTTCCATCGAAGATCGTGTACCCGAAGCTTTCCGAGAGAGGGACTCCGGGAACCAGGCTCAGCAGAAGGGACGAGGTGCTGACGTCGTAGTCAAGAGTTCCGTCCGAGGAGACGCTCACGGTCGCGCCAAACTGCGAAGTGAAAACCAGCGGCACCAACTCAAAGTTGAGCGTATCACTGGTGACCGCTCCCCCACCTCCGAAGATCTGCTGGGTGACATTGGAGACGGTGAGGATATCCGAGGCATCAACGTCATTCTCATTGCTGAGCAGGTTAAGGGTTATTCCCGATCCGTTGATACTGGTGACGCTTTCGTTGACCGCCACGGGGTCGTCATTCACTCCATTCACCAGAATGCTCACCGTTGCCACCGAGACATTTCCCTGGAAGTCACCCACCGTATACGTGAAGGTATCGCTACCCTGTTCTCCCACCGCAAGAGCCTGGAGAGCACCCGCCGAACCGGGATCATAGCTGAAGGTTCCATCCTGGGCTACGGTTACTGCAGCACCCTCCGCACTGGTGGCATCGAAGTTGATCACTCTGAGCGCGGTACCGGTATCATTGTCAAGCAGGCTGAAGGACGCTCCAGGCTGGAGGAGAAACAGGTTGGTATTTTCATCCGTGACGCCGCTGTCATCGGCAAGAAGGGTGGTGATTCCTAGATTGATGACAAAGGTCCCGGCATCCGGGTTCGCCCCGCCATCCGAAACGCTGAAGTCGAAACCCCCGGTCTGCTCGGCCGCATCGGCGTCAAAGGTGAGCAGATCGTTGTTCACGTCCTCCTGGGTGAAGGTCGCGCCCTCCCCGAGAGGGTTTCCTCCGAGGTTGAGCACCCCCCCGGTGATTACGCTCGTGATGGTGTAGATGAGACTCTCCGGTCCGGTGTTCGCATCGGAGGCAAGGAGGGAGGTCTCATCCGTAATGACAGTGCCGATTGAGCCCACCAGGACATTGAGGGATGCATTGAAGCTGATCTGCGGGTCAACGGAGGGGAAGAGAGACTCGATGTGGACACCCTGCAGGCCGAGGTCGTTGCCCGGGACACTGCCGCCCGCGCCGAGGGCCTGGGAGTTGACCTCCACTGTGTCTGTGGCGGTGAGCGAGGCCAGAAAGCCGGACCAGTTTCCGTTCTGGTCGATCTGGTTGTTCCGGGAGTAGCGGGTCGACCCGCCGTAGGCGGTGGTTCCGTTGACCTTCCAAGTCTGCCACGGGACCTGGCGGTCGGCGGTGTCCTCGAGACAGAAGAAGCCGGAGAGGAAGAGGTAGGTGCCGGTCTTATTGACGGTCACCGCGCTCGTGCCGGATGTGTGGCTGAAAGCGAGGCCCGTCGGGCTGACCGGGGGGCCGAACTTCACCGACGCTCCGGGGGCGGCGGTATTGAGGTCCTGGCTGGAATTGTCGCTGAGGCTGAGGTAACTTCCGGTGGAGGGAAGTTGCACGATCGCCAGACCGGTACCGGCACTGGTGATAGTGCAGTTGATGCCCTGCTCCTTGCGGGTCTGCACATTGAGGACCTGGCCGGCGGTGGCCTGCACAATCGTTCCGATTGCCAGCACGCCGTCGTGGCATCCGTCAGCGTTTGCGTGACCCCGCACGTAACTGGTGGTGGTGGATCCTGCAACGAGCGTACCATCCAGCGTCAGCCGCTGCCCGTAGCCGGTGCGGGCGGTGCTGGCGAGGTTGGTGCTGAGAAGGGAGGTGTTGGCCATCACGAGGTAGCTGCCATCCTGGTTGAAGGTGATGTCGGTGCCAGAGCTGAGGCTCATGGCGCCGAGGGAGGACTCATCCTCAAGCTCGTAACTGACACTCGCGAAAGTGTCATTTGTGGGCGCGGCGGTATCGGTGGTGCGGCTGACCCTGAGGTAGTCCCAGCTGTCATCTAGTTTGAGAAACTGGATGGAGGAGAGCCCGGTTCCACGGAGGTTTTTCACGCTGGTGGCGTTCTCGTCTGTGCGAGTGCCGTGCAGACGCAGGATGTCGCCGGTGGCGGCCGCTTCCACGATGGTGCCGCCCGAGACCACGGCCTCGTTGGCGCCACTGGAGGTCCGGATGTAACCCTGCGCCCTACCGTATTTCAGATCGACCGGGGCTCCTCCTCCCGCTGGTTCGAGGGTGAGACGGGTATTGATCTCGGCGCGTTGGTCGCCACTGCTGTGATCCCACCGCGTGCTGTAGAGCACGAGGTATTTGCCCTGGCTGAGAACATGATCTGCGGAGGCGGCGAAGTCGCTGGCGGCCAGGACATCGCGGTCGAACAGGATAGCGATGTCATCGCCAGGGTTGGTGGCGAGGTTCGCGGCGTTCTGGTTGCTTCGAAGCACGATGTCGCCGGGCGTTCCACTGATCTGGGCATTCAGGGAGGAGCAGGACAGCGCGAATACCGTTGCCGATCCTGCGGTGCAGCTAAAGAGGCGGATGAGTGAACTGAGGTTCAAGGGCATGGATTGACGTAGGTTTGATTGTTTGGCGAACGATGCCATCTCAAGAGTCCCCGGAGTCTCGGGATCCTGCAGATCGGCACCTTTTTAGTGTGCCCCTAACTCATCCAAAAAGATGACCCCCTGCAAGCACAGGATGTGAACAAGGTCACCCCGGAGAACACCTCTTCTGACAATCAACCTTTCAAGATTTCACAGGGATTCCAGGTTTTCCGAGAATGAATCCCCACCCATCCATCCCGGGAGCGAATCTCAAACCTCCTCCGCGGAAAGCCACCGAAACTGGATCACCCGGAAGCGCCGACCGAATCTCCGGTTGGTCTCATTGACCAGCTCCGACTGTTTTCGATGGGCGGGGTCTCCCCGGTCACCGGTCGCCTGCAGATACTCCGGGACACGTTGCACCACGGCCTCACACCAGGCCCGAGCCTGGACCTCCCCCGCGGGGTCAAGGGAATCGCCGTAGGCGCGCACTACAAAGGTGTCCCCCCGGGGCGTCAGTTGCCCCCCGAAATTGCGCAGGATGTCCGCCTGATCGACATAGGCGGCACTCCCATAGGCCACGGGCCCCTCAAGCGCTTCCGGGAACGCCGGATCGAGCCGCCCGATTTCCTCCTCGGAAAAGGTCCGCACGGAGTTGCGGAATCCTTCGTTGATGCGGACATCCGGGTCATCAAGGGCGGATTGGAGAGCCCCCTTGACGCTCAGGCTCCGGTTCCCGCCGTCCAGGCGCCGATTGACGAACTCCGAAAGGGAGAGGAAGGGACCACGCCGTTTGACCTGCTTCACCATCGCCCGGGCAAGTTCCTCGATCTCTCCGTCCGTCAGCGAACGCCAGGCGATCCACTGTTCCACTTCGATCGGGTCTGCAGAGCTGCCCTCGTAGGCAGTTCCGTTGGCCATGCTGCCCGGAGCGACCGGCAGGCCCTCGGCCGTTTCGGCCCGGATGGGCACACCTTGTCCGAGCGATTCCTCCAGCGCAAGGGTCGCCACCGCCTTGCCCCGCAGGCTGGAGAAAAGTGCCCGCCAGGCATCCACCGAGGTCGAGTTCACATTGAAGGGTCCCTCCACGAGCAGGTGGGAGGCCATCGATTCCGCACGCTCCAGGGCGGCATCACCCGGTCCGAAAAGATCGCCCAGAAGATTCTCGGTGATCCCGCGGCGATAAGGAACGAGACGCCGGTTGGGGAGCTCCTTGTCTTCGAAGAAGGCTCGATGGGCCACCTCCTCTGCCGAGAACTTCCGGTCCCCCTCGTAAATCTCGACCAGGTGCGGGGCAATGGAGGAGAAAAAGTAATCGTCCCAGAGCGCCTTGTTCGCGAGATAAGAATGATCAACCATTGGAATGTTTTTCGGTCCGTTCGCCTGGCTGTAGTGACGGGTCCACGAACCCACCGCTTCCTCGGCTTCCAGGTAGGGGTGGGCATAGGAATTCCCGATGGCCTGGACCATCTGCGGGAACAGCCCGTTCGCTCCGGTGGCGGTGGTGAACTGGTAACTGACGCGCGTCTCTCCCGCC
Source organism: Roseibacillus sp. (assembly GCA_014240355.1). Classification (GTDB taxonomy): domain Bacteria; phylum Verrucomicrobiota; class Verrucomicrobiia; order Verrucomicrobiales; family Akkermansiaceae; genus Roseibacillus_B. The sequence continues at coordinate 9,027 of JAAZXD010000089.1, forward strand.
CCGGGACCAAGGTGGTCGTTGGCCAGACTGTAACCCCCGAGTCGCGCGTGACTGAGGGAGGCGATCGAATGAAGGGGCGTGAGAGGCACCTCCTGCTGGACCAGGTGCGTGGTGCCATACTCGGCGGAGTAGCCGCCACCGTAGTAGGAATTAACGTTGTTTGGATCCACCTGCACGGCCGCTTCGAGAACGGAATTGATATCCTGCACCCACCAGTTCCAGCCATGGTGGTAAAATGAGTCATGATCCTCGCGATCCACGAAGGGGCACGCGACAATGGGGGTGGAGTGGAGGAAGGGCCGGGAGGCGAAACGACGTCCGTGGGCGTCACCGGTGGTATCATGATAGACCTCGCAACCCGCGGTCAGGCTCACCAGCAGGAAGGGGCGGGTCTGACCGATGATCTCGCTCCCCGGAATGGGAGGGAACTCGATTTCGTCCCGTTCCCCGGGAAAGCCCTTTCTCATCAATTCCCGGTGGAAGTCGATCGCGGCCTCGCTTTCCCTTCCGCCCGGCCCCTTTTCATGCATCCGGGATATCATCTGGAATTGACGCCGCATCCACCTGTTGTCGCCCGGCCCACCCTCACCCTGCCTTACAACGCTGGACTGGCGAAAAAAGAACTGGAGGGCTGCTCCATTGGCCAGGTCGGGGTTTTCGGCGGCTGAGATACTGAAGGAGATCTGGTCATTGGCATCAAAGCTGAGAGCTCCGCCGATCCCGTCGTCATTGCGTCCACCTGGTCCCTCTCGTTCCTGTTCAACGTGGGCCCGGTTGCCATTTCGATCAGAGCGTGGGAGTTCCAGCCATTTGTTGGGATCCCACCCGGCTTCCACTTCACGAATCGGGCGATACTGGTTGGTGTCCTCGATCAGGGCGCCTTCCGCCGGTCCACTGGTCTGCTGCAACGAGAAAACCCGCACTTCCCCCGGGGCGAAGACGATAGGATTCTGTCCCCCCACGAACAACTCGAAGCCCGTGTGACGGTCCCCACCACCGGTG
>JAAZXD010000008.1 GCA_014240355.1 Roseibacillus sp.
CCCCTTCGAAACCTTGGATGACGTGATCCCTGTTCTCGAGAACTTGCTCGCCTCCATCTGAGTGCCTGGAAGGGGTGGATCGTAACGATGGCTGGACCCGTTGTCTCCGTGTCCGGTAAGGTTCGTGGGGTGAGCGCAATTGCACCGAGCGTGGTGGTAATTGGAGCAGGCCTGGCGGGTGTCGTCACGGCTTGGCGCCTCGCACGCGAGGGCTTGTCTGTCGCGTTGCTAGAGCGCGAATCGCGGGCCGGCGGGGCCTTGGTGGGAGAGGTGACCAATGGCCCTTCCTGGGCCGGGACGGGAAGGGAGGCCCAGAGCGGCATGAGGATGGCGATGAGGAGAAGACGGGACACAGGATGGTGTTAGGGATACCGTAGCATAGGGGTCAATGGCTCCCTCTGCTCTTCCGGAGCCCTACTGCACGGTGACGGTGGCCTTCTGGTCGGCGATCATCACCTCAAACTCCCCGGGTTCCAGAATGGGATAGTTTTTCGGACCGAAATAGGCGAGATCGATGGCGGGGATGTCAAAGGTGACGGTCTTGGTTTCACCGGGTGAGAGTTCGATTTGGCTGAAAGCCCGGAGGCGTTTGACCGGGGGAACGATCTCAGCAAACAGGTCACGGACAAAAACGTGGACGGTTTCCGTTCCCTTGCGTGGGCCGGTATTGGTGACCTCCACTGACAGATTGAGACTGTCGACTTGGGTGAGAGGTCCGGGTGCTATCTCAAGTTTGTCGTATTTGAAGGTCGTGTAGCTCAGTCCGTGTCCGAATTCGTAGAGAGGATTGAATCCGGGGGTGTCCCCGTCCGGACCAACACTGTCACTGTGCTTGTGATCGTAAGGGAGGAGGTTGTGTGGATCGCGGGGGTAAGTGAAAGGAAGCCGTCCCGAGGGATTGAACTGTCCGGTCAGTAATTCGTAGAGCGCGCCGCCACCGTGGGGCCCCGGCTGCCCGGCATAGATGATGGCATGGCAAAGGCCTGCGACCCTGGTGATGAGGCGGGGGCGATTTTCCAGGAGAACAAGGACAAGGGGCTTTCCGGTGGCGAGGCGTCTTACCAGGCGCAACTGGTTTTCGGGCATGGCCAGGTCGTTGATGTTCCCGGGAGTTTCAGTGCTGGGTTTCTCCGCCAGGACGCACACGATGACATCGGCATTCCGTGCCTTGCGCAGAGCGTAATCGAAGTCAGTGGATCCATCCCACTGCGCTCCCCGCGCCCAGAGGACGTTGTCCCGACCGTGGTGGGCATTGAAGGCTTCCAGGACGGTGTCAAGGGTCTCCGGGTAGGCCGTCTCATCTGTCCCCTGCCAGGTGTAGGACCAGGCTCCATGGAGGGCGGACAACGAGTGGCAACCGGGTCCGGTGAGCAGGATCTTGCTTTCCTTGGACAGGGGGAGGACTCCATTATTCTTGAGGAGAACGAGAGACTCGCGGGCGGCCTGCCTGGAAAGTGCGTGTGCATCCTCCTTGCCGATTTCACCGGCAGCGGCAGGATCGGGATAGGGATTCTCGAAGAGACCGAGGGCAAACTTGAGCCGCAGGATACGGCGAACGGGGGTGTCGAGCGCTTCTTCCAGGATGAACCCCTCCCTGACCAGTCCGATCAGGTTGTCGGTGAAGTGGAAATCGTCCGGTGCCATGCACATGTCGATGCCGGCTTCCACCGAGAGGCGGACGGCCTCCTTGATGGTGGGCGCGATCCGATGAAGGCTGTGAAGTTTCCTTACGTCCTCCCAGTCAGTGACTACCACTCCCCTGAACTTCATCTGACCGCGCAGGAGCTTGGTGAGCACATTGTGATTGGCGTGTACGGGCAGGCCGTTCACTTCACTGGAGTTCACCATGATCGCCTGCACATTCTGTTCCACCGCGCGCATGAAGGGGGGAAGGAAATGCTCGCGGAGGTAGCGTTCGGGGAGGAGAGATTGAGTGCGATCCCGCCCGCTGGCGGGGAAGCTGTAGGCTAGGAAATGTTTGGCGGTGGCGGCAACGGAGCGGGGGGAGGAAAGCGAGTCGCCCTGCAGGCCGCGCACCGCGGCAACGGCCATCACGCTGGCAATGTGGACGTCTTCGCCAAAGGTCTCGACGTAGCGGGACCAGAGCGGTTGTCGACCCACGTCGAGAGAGGGCCCGAAGTTCCAGGGAATACCGGCGGCGCGGGTTTCGCGGGCTGTTATGGCGTGACATTGCTCCACCAGTTGCCTGTTGCGCGTGGCGGCAAGCCCCAGATTATGGGGAAAGAGGGTGGCCCCCCGCAGGTAATTTGCTCCATGGACGCTGTCGATTCCATAGAGGATGGGGATTTTGTTCCCGGTCTCCTTGGTAGCCAGGTCCTGGATCTGAGTCAGAATCTTGTGCCAGTGCTCCGCGCTGAAGGCCATGTTGTGGACATTGAGAATGGAGCCCACGTGTTTGTTCACGATGGCGTGACGGAGTTTTTCGGGATCGAGTTGATGTCCATCCGGATTTCCGGAATTGGCCTCTCCGCTGGAAAGGGCACCCAGGGTGAGCTGGGTCATCTGGCCGACCTTCTCCTCCAGGCTCATCCCGGCCAGCATGGTGGAGATGGCGTTTTCGATGTCGTCCTGGGCGGTTGACCGAAGGGAACCGCAGAGAGCGAAGAGTGCGGGGAGGATCAGGCGGGAGAAAACAGGCATGCTGGCGGCCCTACTAAAGCAAACATTCAAGGCGACGCAATGATGGGCTTGGGACATCCGCCCGGCGGGAGACCTGCTGATGGACAGGGAACCTCTTTTCTCCATCCCCACTCTTTCCAGCGAGGGGGGATCCGGGAGGATTGGCCCTAGAATCGCCGCATGATGGTATCGTGTTGGTACTGCTGGCTCGGTTGGGGGAAGTCGAGGGTGAAGTGGATGCCGCGCGACTCCTTGCGACGGAGAGCGCAGTCGACGATCAGTGAGGCCACTGCCACGAGGTTGCGGAGTTCCAGGATGTCGGCGTTGATGCGGTATCCCCAGTAGAACTCGCGCACTTCCCGGTCGAGGTTCCGGAGGCGGAAACTGGCCCGGAGGAGTCGTTTGTCCGTGCGGACGATGGAGACGTAGTCCCACATGGTGCGGCGGATCTCGTCCCAGTTGTGGTAGATGTTGACCAATTCATCGGGCGGAGCGGTATCCCCGTGTTCCCAGTCGGGGATAGAGGGGGTGGGAGCGTCCTTCCCGGGCGGGAAGTGGTGAAGGATTTTCGCGAGGGCCCGGCGGGCCATGACGTTTCCTTCCAGGAGACTGTTGGAGGCGAGCCGATTGGCCCCGTGCAGTCCCGTACAGGCTACCTCGCCGATGGCAAACAGACCACGAATGGAGGTAGTGCCGTCAGGTGTGGCAACCACGCCACCGCATTGATAGTGAGCAGCAGGCACGACCGGGATGGGGGCCACCTCGGCATCGTGACCGAATTCGAGGAGAGTCTGGTAGATGAAAGGGAATCGCTGTGCCACGAAACCCTTCGGCTTGTGGGTGACATCAAGGTAGACGCAATGAGCCCCGGTCTTCTTGATCTCGGTATCGATTGCGCGGGCGATAATGTCACGGGGAGCAAGAGAGCCGCGCTTGTCGTAGTTAAGGGTGAAGTCCTCACCCCTCTCGTTGAGCAGCGTTGCGCCTTCTCCACGCAAGGCCTCGGAGACAAGGAAGGAGCGGGCCTCCGGTCCTATGGCGGCAGGATTGTAGAAGCAGGTGGGATGAAACTGAACAAATTCCATGTTGGCGATGGTAGCGCCTGCGCGCCAGGCCATGGCCACTCCGTCGCCAGTGGCGGAATCCGGGTTGGTGGTATAGAGGTAGACTTTTCCGCAACCGCCGGTAGCCAGCACGACACGGTCGGAGCGAAGGACGCGGACCTCGCCGGTTTCCTTTTCGAGGGCATAGACGCCCAACACGCGGTCATCGGTTACATTGCCCAGTTTGCCGGTGGTGATGAGTTCAATGGCAATGTGATCCGCGAGGATGGAGAGGCGGGGAGTGTTGCGAGCGGTTTCCAGAAGAGAGGAAGCGATCTCATGACCGGTGGTGTCCTTGGAGTGGAGGATGCGGCGCTCGGAGTGCCCACCTTCCCGTCCGAGGGAGTATCGGTTACCCTCGCTGTCGAAGGTGGTGCCCCAGGCCACCAGTTCCTCGATGGTCTGTGCGCCCTCGCCAATGATGGTGCGTACGTTCTTCTCGTTGCAGAGACCCGCTCCAGCGTCGAGGGTGTCGTCCACGTGCTTCTCGATGCTGTCGTTCCGGTCGCACAGGCCGTCGGGCAGGACGGCTGAGATTCCACCCTGAGCCCAGGCGGTGTTGGAATTGAGAGCGTCGTTCTTGGTGATCAGGGTGACGGACCCGTGTTCGGCAGCCTTGATGGCAAATGAGAGGCCGGCCACGCCACTGCCGATGACTAGAAAGTCGGAGGTCATGTTCGTGCTTATCCTTCCGTCCTGAAGGAGCGAAGGACAAGCCGGTTATTGAGTTATTGGTTGGTGGAGGTTTAAAGATGGTGTCAAAGTAGGGTGGAGATGGAGGCTAGGATCTTTGCAACGAAGGGCGAGATGGGAGCGGCGGCAGCGGCCGCCGGGGCAGAGAAGATCCGGGAGGCTCTGGCGGATTGTGGGGAGGCCCGGATCGTGATGGCCTCGGCAGCTTCCCAGTTTGAGGTGGTGGAGGCACTCACAAGGGAGCCGGACATTGCCTGGGAGGGGGTGACGCTATTTCACCTGGACGAGTATATCGGCATTTCGGCGGACCATCCGGCCTCTTTCAGCAGGTTTCTGCGGGAACGCTTCGTTGCCAGGCTCCCTGGGAAATTGAAGGCCTTTCACGCCATCGAGGGCGAGAACGAGGCCCGGATGGAGTGTGTGCGGATGGGGAGAGTACTGGCAGGAGAAGCGCCGGTGGTCGCTTTCATCGGAATTGGCGAGAATGGGCACATTGCCTTCAACGATCCACCCGCGGACTTTGAGACCGAGGAACCCTACCTCGTAGTGGAACTTGACGGGGTGTGCCGCCAGCAGCAGGTGGGAGAAGGATGGTTCCCCGATCTTGCTGCCGTGCCCACCCACGCAATATCGATGTCCGCGCAGCAGATCCTCAAGGCAGACCGGATCATCTGTGCGGTGCCTGATGACCGGAAGGCGGATGCGGTACAGAAGACAGTGGAGGGAGAGGTGAGTCCCGACGTGCCCGCCACAATCCTGCAGGATCATGGCGACTGCATGCTCTTTCTCGACGAGCCGGCGGCCAGCTTACTTCAGCAATGAGCTACTTCGATCTCCAGGTCAATGGATACGCAGGAATCGATTTCAATTCCGATTTCCTGACCACCGAGCAGGCCCGCGTGGCCTGCGAGGCCATGCAGGAGGATGGGACTACCGGCGCCCTGGCAACGGTAATCACGGACTCTATTGAGAGCATGAAAGGAAAACTCCAGAGGTTGGTTCGAGCGCGTGAGGAAGATGAGGTGGTGCGGAAAGTGCTTGTGGGGCTGCATATCGAAGGCCCATTTCTGAATCAGGCCGACGGGTTCATCGGAGCCCACCCGCGCGATTGGACCCGGCCCGCCACAGTGGATGCCATGAAGGAGCTGCTGGAAGCGGCAGGTGACCTCACCAGAATAGTGACCCTGGCGCCTGAATGTGATGAGGGGTTTGCGACCACCCGCTTTCTGGCTGGAGAAGGCATTGTGGTTTCCGCCGGACACTGTGACCCGTCCCTCGATCAACTCCGGGCGGCCATTGATGCGGGGCTCTCAATGTTCACGCACCTTGGAAATGGTTGTCCCATGCAGTTGCAACGGCACGACAACATCGTGGAGCGAGTGCTCAGTCTCTCGGAAGATCTCTGGATCTGCTTCATAGGGGATGGAGTGCATGTGCCGCCCTTTGCCCTGCGGAATTATCTCCGGGCGGCGGGAATAGAGCGTTCTCTCATGGTGACCGATGCCATCTCGGCAGCACGGGCCGGTCCGGGGAAATACACTCTGGCGGGGTGGGATTTGGAAATCGGGGAGGACATGATCGCGCGTGCGCCGGATGGTGCGCACTTCGTGGGATCGACCACGACCATGCCCGGGGTGGCGGGCGTTCTGCGTGGAATTGGTCTGGAGAACGGAGAAATCGCAGATCTCTGCTGGGAGCGGCCGAGGGAAGTTATCGGTTATTCGTGATTGGTTATTCCGGCCGGGTATTGGAGAATGGCGAGTGCGGAGGGTGACGATGAATATTCGTGAAACGCTGAAGTCGGTTGGGCCAGCCATTATCGTGGCGGCAGTCGTTCTTGGGCCGGGCAGCATTCTCACCAGTTCCAAGGTGGGAGCGCAGTTCGGTTGGCTTGGAGTGCCTGTGTTGGTGGTGGCGGTGGCCCTCATGATCGGGATGGTGGCGCTCTCCGCCCGCCTGGGGGTGGTATATAAGCACAGTCTCTGTGATGAACTGACCCGGCGGTTGAACCGTTCATTCGCAATTGCCGTTGCGGCTACGCTGTTCCTCATCGTGGCGCTCTTCCAGTCCAGTAACAACATTGCGGTGGTGGGTGGGCTGGAACCGCTCTTCGACAGCACTGACGGCCCCCTGGATTCGAGTGGGGCGCGGATCCTGATCGTGGTTCTGGTGAACGCTCTCGTGATCTTCTCGCTTTACGCCATGCGCAGTCTCTACGGGCTTGTCGAGAAGGCCATGAAGATCCTCATGGCGCTCATGATAGTGGTCTTCCTGATCAATCTGTTGACCGTGATGGTGGCGGATCCCGTGGAACGGGTGATGGAGTCGGATCCGCCTGCGGACTGGTTGCCCCTGATAGGAATGGTGGGCACGACCTTCTCTGTGGCAGGAGCCTTCTTCCAGGCTTATCTTGTCAGGGAGAAGGGCTGGGGACTGCGCGACCTGCGCAAGGGCATGATTGACTCGGTGGTGGGAATCTCGATTCTGGGCGGAGTAACCGCTGTGATCCTGGTTACCTCGATCATGGTGTTTTATCGTACGCCGGAGGCAGCTCAGCTCAAGAGTGTGGGGGATGTGGCGAGCCAGCTGGAGCCGCTCTTCGGTTCGAGCGCCAAGTACATCTTCGCGGTTGGGATCCTGGCCGGAGCCTTCAGCTCGTTTCTTGTGAATGCCATCATCGGCGGGACGGTGATGGCGGATGGTCTTGGGAAGGGGAGTAAGATCGGTGACCGTTGGTCACGACACGGCACTGCTGCTGCCCTGATAGTGGGAATGCTGATAGCCATTCTGGCCTTCGCGAAGGAGGGAAGCACCGTCGGGTTGATCACCGTGGCGCAGGCCCTTACTGTTCTTGGGATTCCGGCCCTCGCTCTGGCGCTTCTGTTCCTGGCAGTGCAAAAGGACCTTGCCGGGGAACGCCGGACGCCACCTGCTCTCCTTGCAGTCGCGGGGGTGGGCACGGGGGTGGCGTTTTTCTTCGCGGTCCTGACCGCCCTCAAGCTCTGGGACAAGCTGACCGGCAGCTGACAGCCGTGGCTGTCAGATCTCCACGTTGTCGATCAGGCGCACGTCGTCATACAGGACGGCGGTGGCAAGAAGGGCCGGACCGGCCACTTTGGGAAGGAGTTGCAGATTTTCACGATCCACCAGCTCAAGATAGTCGATTTTCAGGCCGGGCGGAGCATCTTGCAGAAGATGATGGCGGGCGGCTTGAAGATAGCCCTCGCTGCGTTGTTCACCGGTCTCACGCAGATCGCGGGCAGCGAGGAGGGCGCGGCGGATACGGGACGCATCAGCGCGGTGCTCAGGATCCAGGGAGAGGTTGCGTGAGGAAAGAGCCAGTCCATCGGGTTCGCGGACCGTTTCAATGCCGTGGATGTCCACGGGCAGGGAAAGGTCTCGCACGAGACGTCGGATGATGGCGAGTTGCTGGTAGTCCTTTTTCCCGAAAACGGCCGCTGCCGGGCGCAGGACATGGAAGAGCTTGAGCACTGCGGTGCACACGCCCTCGAAGTGACCGGGGCGGGTGGCTCCGCAGAGGTTTCGGGAGAGGAGGGTCTCCCGTACCATGATGGAATGGTCGGCCGTGTAGAATTCCACGGGGGACGGAGTGAACACAGCGTCCACGCCCAGGTTTTCACAGAGGGCGAGATCTGTCTCGAGGGTGCGCGGGTAGTCTGCCAGATCGTCTGGCCGGTCGAACTGCAGGGGATTGAGAAAGATGGAAGCCAGGACCGATCCATCTTTGTCCGCTATTTCCCTGGCAGCCCGGAAGAGGGCGGCATGTCCTTCATGCAGGGCTCCCATGGTGGGAACCAGCACGGAAGGCGCGGGCATGTCCGGAATGTCGGCCAGTGAGGAAAGATGACGCATGTGGCGGTCTGCTTGCAGATGATCGATACTTTAATGAACTTGAGTTTTCTGGAGGGGCTGTCTAACGTGAAGCAAACTTGGATGCAGAGATGAGAAAACTAATGGCGCTGGGACTGGGACTTGGCTTGGCGTTCCCGGCCTGGGCGCAGAGTGGAAACGAGGATCAGGAGAAGGTTGCTGCCAGGCTCGGTTCGAGTGAGAAGGTGGTGGGGTCTGCAGAAGAAGAAAAGCTGCGGACGGCAGTTGTCAATATCCAGAAACTCTTCCGCAATTATCACAAGGTGGATAAGGCGGAGGAGGAGATCAACATGGAGCGCGCCCGTATCCAGAAGGAGCACAATGATGTGGCCGGTCGTCTACGGAGCATGGATCAGAGCCTGCGGGAATTGGAGGTTTCCTTGCAGAGCACGAATCTGACCGGGCAAAACCGTTCCTCGCTGGAGCGTGAGAAGGGTGTGCGGTTTCATGAGCGGGAGCGGATCAACCACGAGCGGACGTCCGATCTGCAGGCTCGCCATACCGAGTTGAACAGGAAGATGGTGGCGCGCATGGATGCGCTCCTTCAGGAGATTCACGACCTCGTGGCCGTGCAGGCCGAGGGCCTGGGCTTCGATCTGGTGTTCGATATCGACGGGACCAGTACCTCCCAGGTTCCCATGCTCCTTTTTGTCAGGGACGCCATGGACATCACGCCCATGATCCTCAAGGAACTCAACAAAAACGGCCCTTCGAGGGATTGAGAGCCGGGGTTGGGGTTTGACGACTCCATAATTTCTCTCCAAGCTCCGCCTTAATCCTAAGAAACGCTAAGCAAATGACCTTTCGCCAACTGACTCTCGCTGCTGTTACTGCCCTGCTTTTTGCTCTGCCCGCGACCGCGCAGGACAAACTCAAGATCGCCACGGTGGATATGCAGACGCTATTCAAGCAGTATCATCGCACGACCGACGCTCAGAGGGAAGTCAACGTCGAGCGTGCCAAGATCCAGCAAAACAACAATGATCGTCTGGAAACCATCCGTGCCCTGGAGGGTGAGTTGCAGGGCCTGCGCAAGCAGTTGGACGATCCTTCTCTCAGTGACAAGCGGAAGCAGGAGCTTTTCAAGGACTTCCAGATGAAGACTCAGGAAGGGGTGGCCCTTGACCGGGAGCGCCGGGAATTTCTCCAGCGCCGTAATACTGCCCTCAACGAGAAGATGATGCAGAAGATGCGGGGTATCCTCGAGGAGATCCGGAAACTGGTGGAAGATCGTGCGAAGTCCGATGCCTACGATTACGTTTTCGACAAGTCCGGCATGAGTACCTCTCAGGTCCCCTTCCTGCTCTACACCAAGGATGCCACCGACATCACGGCGGGCCTGCTGGGTGTGCTGAACAAGGATGCACCCGCTCCCACCCCCGAGGGCGGCAAATAGCCGACACGACGGGACGACTTCGTCTCTAACAGAATACTACCGTGGAATTCCGGGTCGCGGAAGTGGTCGCCTTGTCAGGGGGAACACTGGTTGCGGGCGATGAGACGATCGTCCTGAACGGAGTCGAAACCCTGGAGGAGGCCTGTCCTGGCGATCTGAGTTTCTTCGGTGTTGCAAAGTACCGGGACCAGTTTGATGCGACCAGGGCCGGAGCCGTCCTGGTGACGCCGGATGTTGATTCGGGTCCGGAGGGGGTGGCGCTTATTCAAGTCGAGAACCCGTCCTATGCTCTGGCCGCTCTTGTGAAGAAGGTGGAAGAGATGGCGCGAGCTTTTACTCCCGGCATCCGATCCGGATCGCATGTTTCGGAGCACGCTCAGGTCGATCCCGGCGCAGCGGTTCATCCGGGCGCGGTGGTGGAGGATGGAGCGGTCATCGGATCCGGCTCAGAAGTATGTGCCGGTGCGGTGATCGGACGTGGTGTGCAGGTTGGCGAGGACTGCGTCATCTACCAGAATGCCAGTGTCCGGGAAGGGTGTATTCTTGGTGATCGGGTGATCCTGCAGCCGGGGGCGGTGATCGGCTCGGATGGCTTCGGCTACGAATTTGCTGACGGCAGGCACCAGAAGGTTCCCCAGCTCGGGATCGTGGTGCTGGCGAATGACGTAGAGATTGGTGCAAATGCCTGCGTGGATCGAGCCCGCATTGGCAGAACCGTGGTGGGAGAAGGGAGCAAAATCGACAATCTGGTGCAGGTTGGGCACAATGCGCAGATCGGCAAACACTGCATCCTGGTGGCACTGTCCGGAGTGGCGGGAAGCTCAAAGCTGCAGGACCACGTGACTATCGCGGCCCAGGCAGGAATCAACGGGCACATCGAGATTGCCAGTGGGGTGCAACTGGGCGGCAGGTCGAGTGCTTTTCAGAGCATCACCGAGCCGGGGGCCTACATGGGCACTCCAGCCAAACCCCTCAAGGAAGAGATTCGAATCTGGCGAGAGCTGGGCAAGCTGCAAGAAACGCGGCAGGAGGTGAAGGCCCTGCGCAAGGAGCTGGACGAGCTGAAGGGAAGCTAGCTTCTCCTACAGCAGGAGGGGTTTTCCCGGGGAAGGGACAACGGCCCGCTCGATTTGATTGGCGAACCATTTCAGGGCCGCGGGATCGCCGTGAACGAGGACGGTCTGACGAGCATTGGTTTGCTGCATGAAATTCAGGAGTTGGTCGCGCGGGGCGTGTCCGCTGAAGTCGTAGATCTCCACCCCGCAGTTGAGCGGCACCTCGGGGAGATCCTCGTCGAGTCGGATATTGTCACCGGGCTGTGCGGAGCGAATTTTCCCCCCCGGGCTGTCGGGATCGGCATAGCCTACGAAAAGGAGCATGTTCTCCGGGTTATCGATGAAACCGCGCGCGAAACCATTAGAGGTGGTCTTCTCTGTCATCATGCCGCTGGAGAGGGCGTAGATAGCCCCCCGCTCAAGGGGAATACGTTTGCGACCCCTCCGATTCCCGGTGATGGGATTCATATCGCGCAGGATCTTGAAACCCGGTGAACAGCGGCGGGTGGAGTCTGAAAACTTGTCGTAGATGATGGTCATCTTGGTGCTCAGGCCGCCGATGTAGACAGGCGCGTCCGGAAGGCGCCCCGCCTCCTTGCACTCGTGGATCATGGTGAGTACCTCCTGGGTCTTGCCGATGGCGAAGACGGGGATGAGCACGGAGCCGCCACCATCCAGGCAGCGGCGGATGTCCCCGATGAAGCGTTCTTCTTCGCTCTCGCGGCGGTAATGGGTGGGCCGGGGAGCGTCACCGCGCGTGGTTTCGACAATGAGAGCGTCGAGGTTTCTGTCTCCCAGTTCCGGGAAGCGGGCCCCACGGATGAGAGCGTGGTCTTCAAAGTGGATATCCCCGCTGTAGAAGACACTTTTGCCGGCACCCTCTAACAGGACTCCTGCGGAACCGAGGATGTGACCGGCATCATGGAAGGTTGCGCGGGCCGTTCCGTTCCAGTCGAGATCGAAGGGTTTTTCATAATCGCGTGGTTCGATGCGTGGAGTGAGCTCTTCGATGGCACGATGCGTAAAAAGAGGATACTCTTCGATGCCCAGCTCCTGCCGCTGGGACTTCATCACATTGACGGAGTTGTGGAGGAGGGCATCGGCCAGGGCGCTGGTAGCGGGGGTCATGAATACCCGCGCGGAGGGCTGGTCACGCATCAGGATCGGGAGCGTTCCCACATGATCGAGATGCGAATGCGTGACGATTATGGCATCGACGCTGTCGTGGGGAATATCTTCGTAGCGGGGGAGAGCCCCTGAACCTCTCTCCTTGGGGTGCATCCCGGCATCAAGCACCACCTTGGTGTCCCCGATTTCAAGCAGGTAGCTGTTGGCTCCGATTTCATTAGCCCGGTTGAGGAGAGTAAAGCGAGCACCAGCCACAAGTGGAGAGGAACCTGAGCCACAGGTTATTGAATGTCAACGCAATGCGTCCAATCCAGCCCGATGCTGGAGGGAAAATAGCAGGGGGCGGATTCGAACCGCCGACCCAAGGCTTATGAGTCCTTTGCTCTACCCCTGAGCTACCCTGCCATTTGCTCCCTGTGCGGGGACGGGGGGACTATATTCTGACTGCGACGGTGTCGACAGCAAAATAGCGATCAGTGAGGGGAGCAGGTAGCTTACGGGAGCACCATGGGGGCTCAGGATACCAGGTTGGAATCTGCTTGGAAGGCAGGGGCAGGAAAGACGGCCTTAATGGCCGGGAGGGCAGGCAGCGGTTTCCGAACAAAGGCCTTCTTCCCTCGGGTAATCGACACCGGAAAGGCTGCGCAGAGAAGCGGAGACTGCGGGAAGTTTACCAGCAAGGCGCGCCTGGGTCTTGCGCCCCTCGCTGGCGGGACCGCAGATGGGAGGCGGAGTTTACTATCCTGCTCTCTTGGAGGTGTTTCGAGGCACTTTGGGGAGAGAAGAAATCTGAAGAAACTAACGATTTACTCCGGCACGGAAAACTCCTGAAAAAATTGCCGAAATAGGCCTTGTCAACAGGGAGCGCACTCCTATAGTCGCGGCCCCAAAATCGCGGATGGAATCCGTATTTCCATACGGAAAACGGCGGAAAACAGCGATTTACCAGCTCATCGGGTGCAGCTCCGGATAACAGGCTTCCTGCGAGGGTCATCCTCGTTGCCTGCCTTCTGCGCTCCTTGAGCATGCAATGACCCGACGAGAGACTTTCAAGAAGCAGGAATCATGCCGACCATCAACCAACTTGTCCGCAAGGGCCGCAAGCAGGCGATCCGAAAATCGAAATCGCCGGCGCTCTCCAATTGTCCGCAGCGAAGAGGAGTGTGCTTGCAGGTATATACCCGGACGCCGAAGAAGCCGAACTCCGCGCTCCGTAAGGTAGCGAAGGTTCGTCTCACTAACGGCTACGAGATCATCGCCTACATTGGAGGGGAAGGACACAATCTGCAGGAGCACAGCATCGTGCTCGTGCGCGGTGGCCGGGTGAAGGATCTGCCAGGGGTGCGCTATCACATTGTGCGGGGATCCCTTGATACCCTCGGTGTGGAGAACCGGAAACAGAGTCGCTCCAAGTATGGAGCCAAACGGCCCAAGAAGTGATCTGAACCTGAAAACGTAAAGGGAGATACTAGCATGGCCCGAAGAAGAAGAGTTTACCACAAGCCCGATCGGCGGGATCCAAAGTTCGACAGCGATCTGATCGGGCATCTCATCGCCAAAGTGATGAAGGATGGCAAGAGGTCCCTGGCTGAGCGGATCGTTTACGCCGCCATCGATAAGGCCAATGAAGGGACCGACACTGTTGACCCGCTAGAGGTTGTCACGCGGGCGATTGAGAATTCCAAGCCGCGGGTGGAGGTGAAAAGCCGTCGGGTTGGTGGAGCCACATACCAGGTTCCCCTCGAGGTGGCGGCCTCCCGGTCCGAAGCTCTCGCAATGCGCTGGATTATCGGATTTGCACGCGGTCGCAAGGGCACCCCGATGCACGTCGCCCTTGCCAATGAAATCAAGGACGCTTCCAATAATACCGGTGGAGCGGTTCGCAAGCGCGACGACGTTCACAAGATGGCGCAGGCCAACCGCGCCTTTGCCCACTTCCGCTGGTAAGAAACAGATTTGATGCTCGCCACCGCTACAGCCGCATTTCCCCGAATGTCTGAAAGTCCGAACAGCCCCGATCGACCGTACCCGCTTGAGCGGACGCGGAATATCGGGATTGCGGCACATATTGACGCCGGGAAGACAACGCTTACCGAGCGGATTCTCTTCTATACCGGGATGATTCACCGGATCGGGGAGGTGCATGATGGTGCAACGACTACCGATCATATGGAGCAGGAGCGTGAGCGGGGAATCACCATTACCTCTGCGGCGGTGACCTGTGAGTGGGTCCAGGAGAAGGACGAGAGTGTCTGCAAGCTGTTCGAAGAACAGAAACAGCGGGTCAACATCATCGATACCCCGGGACACGTTGATTTTACTGCCGAAGTTGAGCGTTCTCTCCGCGTTCTGGACGGAGCGATTGTTGTTTTCTGCGGAGTGGCTGGCGTGCAGCCGCAGACCGAGACGGTCTGGCGGCAGGCTTCCAAATACAGTGTTCCCCGCATCGTATTCGTCAACAAGATGGACCGGGTGGGGGCGGACTTTCAGCACGTGGTGGACGAGGTGCGGGAGAAACTGGGAGCCACCCCGCTCCGGATTCTCATCCCAATCGGCGCAGAGGACCAGCTCAAGGGGCAAATCGACGTGCTCAACAAGAAGGCGGTGGTCTACACCGAAAACGATGCACTGGGTTCGACCTTCGAGATCATGGATCTCGATGATCAGCAGTTGATTCTCGCGGAGGAGGCTTACGTTGAGATTCTCGACACCCTCGCCAACATTGACGACGAGTTGGGTGAGAAGTTTCTCAAGGAGGAAGAAATCACGGTGACAGACCTCAAGCGTGCGATGCGCCGCGCCACCATTGCGAACAAGGTGGTCCCCATTGCGGGGGGATCGGCCTTTAAGAATAAAGGGGTCCAGTATCTGGTGGACGCCGTGGTGGACTATCTCCCCAGTCCGCTCGAGATTCCTGCCGCCAAGGGGCAGGAGGCAGATGATGAAGATGTGGAAGTGATCGCTCCCACGGATGACAATGGAAAGTTCTGCTCGTTGGCCTTCAAGCTGTGGGCCGACAAGTACGTGGGGAAACTGGTCTTCTTCCGCGTTTACTCCGGTACGGTTTCCAAGGGTGACACGGTCTTTAACCCACGAACTCGCAAGAAGGAACGGATTGGCCGCCTGATCCAGATCCAGGCTGACAAGCACGAGGAGATCCAGACCTGCTATGCGGGGGACATTGCGGCTGTCGTGGGGATTAAGAACGTGACCACGGGTGACACTCTTTGTGCCCAGAAATTCGATATTTTACTTGAGCCGCCGAGCTTCCCGGAACCGGTCATCTCGATGGCGGTGGAGCCCAGGACCACTGCTGATCAGGAGAAGATGTCGATGGGCCTCGGACGTCTCATGGAGGAGGATCCCACCTTCGTGGTATATACCGATGAGGAGACCGGGCAGACCATTATCTCCGGGATGGGGGAACTGCACCTGGAGGTCATTATCGACCGTTTGCGACGGGAGTTCAGCGTGGAAGCGAACGTGGGCAAGCCCCAGATCGCCTACCGCGAGACGATCACGACTGAAGCGGATGGTGAGGGGCTTCTCAAGAAGCAGACCGGTGGTCGCGGCCAGTATGGGCACGTGGTCCTTGATGTGGCTCCCAGCGAAAAGGGAAGCGGTCTGACGACCAAGAGCCTGGTGGTGGGTGGAGCGATTCCCAAGGAATACATGAATGCGGTCAACGCGGGCGTGGGAGAAGCCATGACCAACGGGGTGGTGGCCGGTTATCCGGTGGTGGACGTGCACGTCAATATCACGGACGGTTCATCGCACGATGTCGACTCCAACGAAAACGCTTTCAAAATGGCGGCCATTTTCGCCATGAAGAACGCCTTCAAGAAGGCCAGACCCATCCTGCTGGAACCCATCATGGATGTGGAAGTGACCACACCGGAAGAATACCAAGGTGACATTATGGGCGATATCAACCGTCGACGGGGGCACATTCAGGAAATGGGCACCAAGGGCAACGTGGCCATCGTGAGGGCAAAGGTGCCCCTGGCTGAAATGTTCGGCTACGCGACGGACGTTCGTACCATTTCATCGGGACGCGCCTCTTTTGTGATGACGCCCGCCAGTTTCGATCCTGTTCCGCAGTCGATAGTGGAATCTATCTGCAAGGAACGCGGAACAGTAGCCGCCTGACCAGCCCCGGAACCAACACCCTTCTCTCGTCATGGAAAACCAGAAAATCAGAATCCGCCTCCGGGCCTTTGACCATCGGGCGATCGACAAGTCCGCAGTGGAGATAGTGGAAACGGCCAAGCGCACGGGCGCGAAGATAGCGGGCCCGATTCCCCTGCCGACCCGGATCGAGAAGTTCTCCGTGAACCGTTCTCCGCACGTGAACAAGAAATCAGCCGAGCAGTTTGAGATCAGGACCCATAAGCGTCTTCTCGATATTGTGGATCCAACCTCCCGGACAGTGGACGAACTCAAGAAACTCAATCTCCCTGCCGGGGTGGACATTACGATCCGCATCTAGATCCAGACCGAAATATTCAACTTCACGCAACCATGTCACTAGGACTGATTGGCAAAAAAATCGGGATGACCCGGTTCTTCGACCAGGAGGCCGGGAACGCGATCCCGGTCACCGTGATCGATGTGGCCGGTAATGAGTTCGTACAACGCAAGACGAGCGACAGCAAGGACGGCTACAATGCGGTGCAGGTGGCATACTCCGACCAGAAGGAGCAGCGCATGAAGCAACCGGCGATGGGGCATCTCAAGAAGCACGGAATTTCCGCCAAACGCGTTATCCGGGAGTTCCATCTGGATGAGGGTGAAGAACTTCCCGAGTCCCACCCGGGTGTCGGGCTCTTTCAGGACGGCCAGTGGGTGGATGTGATCGGCACGACCAAGGGGAAGGGTTTTCAGGGCGTGGTCAAGCGCTACAAATTCGCGGGCGGACCCGGCTCCCATGGTCATATGACTCACCGGCGTCCCGGGGCGGTCGGAGCAGGAACCTGGCCGGGTCGGATCTGGAAGAACCAGCGCATGCCCGGGCACGATGGTCAGCGCAACCGCACCACTCAGAACCTGAAAATCGTGCAGGTGCGTCCGGACGACAACGTGATCCTTGTTTCGGGCGCGGTTCCGGGGTCAAAGGGAAGTTATGTTGTTGTGCGTCCTGCGAAGAAAAAGTCCGCTCCTGCTGCCGCGGAATAACTGCACCGAACCCCTTAACCAGGAAGCAACATGTCCGACAAAACGCTCACTCTTGAAGCCGCCAAGGCTGCTAACCTGACCATCGTGGAAAACCGCGAGAAGGGGGATCAGGCCGTGCACGACCTGATCGTGGCCTACCAGGCGAATCGTCGCTCGGGAACCGCCAACACCAAGACCCGTGGAGAGATCCGGGGAACCGGGAGTAAGATGTACCGCCAGAAGGGCACGGGTAATGCTCGTCACCGCACTTCGAAGGTGCCTTTATATGTCGGAGGAGGAGTGGCTCATGGCCCACGTCCGCGTGACTACTCAAAGAATGTTCCCAAGAAGATCCGCAAACTGGCGCTCCAGCGTGTGTTGGGCGATTGCATTGCGAACGGGAGCATCCAGGTGGTCGATTCGTTTGAGATTGCAGACGGCAAGACGAAATCCTTCCAGGCTGAAGTGCGGAAGATCACCGACGCGACCAAGGTTCTGGTGGTTGCGCCCAAGTTCGATGACAGGACCCTCCTTGCCCACCGGAACCTCCCGGGTGTGATGTGTCTTCCGGCCAATGAGGTCACCATCGAGGAGCTTCTTTATCACGATACCATTATCCTTACTGCCGATGCCCTGGAGGTGCTGGCGACGCGGACCAGCTAAGGAACGAACCCCACTGAACAATGAGAGACATCTACTCCGTCATCGATAACGTGAGACTTTCCGAGAAGTCCACCCTGCTGCAGGAGCTCAACAATGAATACGTCTTCAAGGTGGACCGTCGTGCCAACAAGATCGAGATCAGGCGTGCTGTAGAGCAGGCCTTCGGGGTGAAGGTGATTGGCGTGCGCACGGCCAATTACAGCGGCAAGGTCAAGCGAGAGCGCCGTGCGGACCAGGGCAAGACTGCATCCTGGAAGAAGGCCATGGTTCGCCTGAAGGACGGAGACACCATCGATCTCATCTAGCGATTCAACCCGTTGAATAGATTTGAATTAGGGAAGCCGGATCCGAATCAACAAATTGACGATTTAGCGATTTAACCAATTTCCAATCATGCCACTTAGAAGCTTCAAACCAGTGACTCCGTCGAACCGCTACAAGATGTGGCCGACCTACGAGGAGATCACCAAGAAGAAGCCCGAGAAGGGACTGACCGAACCGCTTCCCAAGAGCGGGGGTCGGAACAACCAGGGCAGAATCACCTGTCGTCATATCGGCGGAGGTCACAAGCGCAAATACCGCCTGATTGATTTCAAGCGAAGGAAGCGCGAGGTGGAGGCCCGGGTGATCGCGGTGGAGTACGATCCGAACCGGACCTGCCGTATCGCTCTCATTGACTATTCCGATGGCGAGAAGGCTTATATCCTCTGTCCGGTGGGACTTCAGGTGGGAGCTACCGTGCTGGCAGGGGATAATGCTCCGCCTACTCCCGGCAACGCAATGCCTCTCAAGAGCGTTCCGCTTGGAACGGCCGTTCATAACATTGAATTGCGTCCGGGAGGAGGAGGGAAGGTAGCCCGATCTGCTGGACAGCAGGCAGTGGTCTCCAACCGGGAAGGTGGATACGCCCTGATCAAGATGCCGTCGGGCGAAATCCGCCGCTTCCACGAGAATTGCTATTGCACGATCGGTCAGGTTGGAAACCGCGATCACATGAATGAGGTCTCCGGCAAGGCCGGCCGGACCCGCTGGAAGGGTGTCCGCCCGACCGTGCGTGGAATGTGCATGAACCCGGTCGACCATCCCAACGGTGGCGGGGAGGGCAAGTCCAAGTCCGGCGGCGGTCGCCAGCACCTGAAGTCACCCTGGGGTCATACCAAGGGGCAGCGTACGCGCTCCAAACACAAGGCCAGCAATAAGGTTATTGTCGAGCGCCGTAAGTCGAAGAAGCGTTAACCACTCTGAATCATGCCACGTTCCCTCAAGAAAGGTCCTTTCGTTGACCAGAAACTTCTGGCCAAGATCGATACTGCGGTCGCCCAGGGTGATAAGAAGCCAATCAAGACCTGGAGTCGCCGGTCCATGATTACGCCGGATTTCGTGGGGCTCACCTTCCTCGTGCACAGCGGGAAGGTGTTCACCAATGTCTATGTCACCGAAAACATGGTGGGTCACAAGCTGGGCGAATTTGCCCCCACTCGTATTTTCAGGGCTCACGGGGGCGTGGGCAAAACATAACGCGCAGAAGAATCCTGCAACTCCACCCTTCGCTCCACATGAAGTATACTCCCGCAAAGTTCATCCTCGGCGCCATTCTGGCGGCAGGGGCGGGAGTTTCGGTGGCCGGAGGTCAGGAGTTGGACGACCTGACTCGGCTCCAGGCCGAAAACGCTCGACTGAAAATCCGGAATGGCAGTTTGCAAGAAAGCCTGGTGGAAGCGAACAGGCGCGAGAAGGAATCCGCCGAGGCACTGGTCAAGATCAAGGTGCGACTGCAGGCCTTGGGCAAGGATCTCCTCAGCGATGGCGATGAGCGTACGGTGGAGGCCTGGCAGAACGTGACCGTGCTGGACCGCCGTCTGCGCCGGTTGGAGGAAACTTCCATCCGTCTTTCGGCTGCGGCGCAGGCCTTCATCAAGACCGCCATCACAGCCGATCCCGAGGCCCGATCTCAACTTGAGGCTCACCTGCGGGCTCTGGAGGTGGAACTGGGATTGCGCAACAAACCTGAACAGAATATCGACCGTGGAAATCTCCAGCATGCTCTCGTCAAGAGCATCGATGAAAAGAGTGGTCTGGTGGTGCTTAACGTGGGCACGAAGGAGAATGCGCGGATCGGAATGATTTTTAACATCATGCGTGGCGACCAGGTAGTGGCCGAAGTGATGGTGGCCGATGTGCGCCCCGATATTTGCGGGGTGTTCGTTCAGCAACTCCAAAACTAAAACAATCCGGTGCGATTCAACGACACCGCTTCCCTCAAGAAGAACTAATCTCTCCCCCTCCTGTCATGGAAGTTCGTTCCGTTTACAAGTATGCGCGCATCTCGCCCAAGAAGGCACGGGATGTGGCCCGTGAGATTCAAGGTCTCCCGGTATCTGACGCCATCGATACCCTCAATTTCACTCCCAAGAAGGCGGCCTTTCTGATCGGAAAGACGCTCAAGAGCGCGGTGGCCAATGCCGAGAACAATCACGACCTGGCGGCTGACAGCCTCCATGTGAAGGAAGCCAACATCTCGGATGGCCCCTCCTTCCGTCGCTACAAGCCGCGTGCTCGCGGATCGGCCAGCGCCATCCGCAAACGCACCAGTCACATCTATATCATCCTCACCGATGAAATGGAAGTGGAGGAGAAGCCCGCTCGCGACCGCAAGCCCAAGAGCAAGAAGAAGCCCGCGCCGAAGGTGAAAGAGCCTGAGATCGAGGAGACGGAGGAAGAGGTGCCGGCTACGCAGGAAAACGACGATCTGACCAATGTTGAGTCTGCTCCAGTTACGGAGGAGATCTCTAATGAACCCGAAGCGGAAGCAATCGACGAGGTGAGCGAAATCGCAGAGGAAGTTTCCGATGAGTCCTCCGAGGGCCAGCAGGCCGCGGAGGAAGAAAAGAAAGAAGACTGATACCCTTTCCCCAACACCAAGAATTATGGGACATAAAGTAAATCCTATCGGATTCCGACTCGTTGTTAACCACGATTGGCGTTCCAAGTGGTACGCCGAGGGCGAGGACTACCGCGAGAAGCTCCATGAGGACCTGAAGGTCCGCAAGTATCTGAGTGGCCGTCTTCAGTTTGCCGCTCTCTCCAAGGTGGTTGTCGAACGGGCCTGGAACAGCGTTCGCGTCACGCTCCATACGTCCCGTCCTGGTCTCGTGATCGGACGGAAGGGATCAGAGATCGAGCGTATGACGAAAGATATTGGGAAGATCTGTGGTGAGGCCCAGGTGAAGATTGACATCGTGGAAGTCCGAGATCCGGAACTCGACGCTCAGTTGGTGGCCGAAAACGTCGCCGTCCAGTTGGAGCGCCGGATCAGTTTCCGGCGCGCCATGAAGCGTACGCTCCAGACGGCCATGGATTTTGGAGCGGAGGGGATCCGGATTCGCTGTGCAGGTCGTCTCGGAGGTTCCGATATCGCGCGGGCCGAGTGGTACCGGGAAGGGAAAGTCCCCCTGCAGACCTTGCGGGTGCCCATCGACTACGGATTTGCAGAAGCCAGGACCGTCTATGGAATC
>JAAZXD010000090.1 GCA_014240355.1 Roseibacillus sp.
GGATGATGGAGAGTCCAAGCGCCTTCTGTCGCTCGTTCAGGAGATCGAGAACCTGCTTTTGGACAGTGACGTCGAGGGCGGTGGAGGGTTCGTCGGCGATGAGGATTTCGGGCCGGGTGATGAGTGCCATCGCGATCATGACGCGTTGACGCATGCCGCCGGAAAACTCATGAGGGTAGGAGTGAATGCGCTTGGAGGCTTCGGGAATTCCGACTTCCTCCAGCGATTCTATGGCACGCTTGAGCGCTTCCGATCCATTCAGCCCCTCGTGGATCTCGAGCGGTTCGGTGAGTTGCTTCGAGATCCTGAGATAGGGATTGAGGGAGGTCATGGGGTCCTGAAAGATCATGGAAATCCGTTTGCCGCGAATGCCACGCAACTCTCTCTCGGAGCTCTTGAGGAGATCGATCCCGTCGAAGATGGCTTCGCCGGAGTGGATCTTGCCCGGTGGTTGCGGGATGAGGTCAAGGAGCGAGTAGCAGGTCACGCTCTTGCCCGAGCCGGATTCACCCACGATCCCGATGGTCTGTCCGGCCCCCAGGGAGAAGGAGACGCCTTCCACCGCGTGCACGACTCCCGTACGCGTATGAAACCGGGTGGTGAGATTGCGGACGTCGAGAAGCGGCATGAGGGAAGCCTGTACCTTGATCGTTGGGGGATCAACGATCAAGGTGCGGTGGAAGGGTGATCGCTGGAGGTTCCGAAAAACCAGGATGAAGTCCTGAAAATGCGCCAGGGAGCTACGCCGGGGGGTTACATTTCGGGTTTGCGGCGTGATCGCGCCGAGAAGTTGATAGGCAGACCGAGGGAAGAGGTTTCCTTGCGCAGTGTATTCTCGAGGTAGGACTGGTAGGAGTCTGCGAGGAGGCGTTTGTCGTTGACGAAGAGAATATAACGAGGCACCGGAATGGCAGCGTAGCGCTCGTTCACGGCAGCAGTGGCGTAGAGAATCTTCAGTCGTCTGCGATGCCGTTTGCCGGCGGGAGGAGGATTGCGGCGGAGAGCGTCAGCAAGGAGGCGATTCAGTTCTCCCGTTCCGATGACGTTCTGGGCGTCCTCACGCACTTTGCGGATAGAGCCGAATATACGGTCAAGTTCCTGTTTCTCCCGGGCGGAGACGCAGATGAAGGGAGCGTAATGGAGAAAGAAGAGCTCTGTTCGGATGATCTCCTCGGCTTCTTCCATGCGCGCTCGCTTGGGAGCGTCCGGGTGGTAGAGATCCCACTTGTTGGCGATGATGATGCAGGGCTTCTGTTCGCGTTGCACGAGGCGGGCAATCTTGCGATCCTGGGCGGAGATGCCGGCAGAGAGATCGACCACCAGGAGGCAGAGATCCGCCCGGCGGATAGAGCGTTCCGCGCGCATGGCGGAGAACACCTCCACGGAAGTGTCCATGCGGGAACGCTGCCGAAGACCAGCGGTGTCGATAAGGGTGTGGCGTTCTCCGGCCCGATCGTAGGGAATGTCCACCGCGTCCCGGGTAGTGCCGGCCACTTCCGAGACGATCGTTCGCTCGTCATCGAGGATGGCGTTGACAAGCGAGGATTTGCCGGCGTTAGGTTTGCCGATCACCACGATCTTGAGACCTGTAACCCGGGCAGCCGTCTCAGCCTCACGGGCGGATTCAGCAAAGGGGGTGAGGCGGGTATCCAGTTCGCTCAGGAGAGCCTTGAAGTTGCGGCCGTGCGCGGCCGAGACGGAAAGACCTGCACCCAGACCGAGTCGGGCAAAGTCGCCGGCGATGTGGTCGAGTTCTTCGTGGTCAGCCTTGTTGAGGACGAGGCAGACCTTTTTCGCGGCCTTGCGAAGTTGCTGTGCGATGGACTCGTCGACCGGAGTCAGTCCCTCGCGGGCATCGACGAGGAAAAGAATGATTTCCGCGGTGTCGATTGCGATCTGTGCCCCAGTGCTGACGGCCTCAGCGAAGTCCGCGTCAACCAGGGCCCCGATGCCTCCGGTGTCGACCAGATCACAGGGGACGTCAGTGAGGGAGCATGGAGCGGAGACGCGATCGCGTGTGACGCCTGGCTGATCATGCACGATGGAGATGGTGCGGCCTGCCAGGCGATTGAAGAGAGCGGACTTGCCCACGTTAGGACGCCCCACGAGGGCGATCACGGGTTTACGGGACTGGCTGGTCATGTTCCTGTTCGGTTGTGCGTTTCAATTCACCCTGATGGAGTTGGTCGATACCCTGGCGAATATTGATGGAGGTGGCGAGGACGAGGAAGAAGGCGGTGACGGTGGTGGGGTAAATCGGGTTAAGGGGGATGATCTTGAGTCCGGTCCAGGCTACTGTGACCATGAGAAGAGCAGTGCAGATCTTCCCGGTCCAGTGGGGTTGGATCTCCACCCGGTGTTCGAGGAAACGCAGCACGGCGATGCCGCCCCATACGACAGCATCGCGGACGATGACAAGTCCGACGAACCAAATAGGGATGCCCCAGCCGTCTCCCCAGGGCCAAATGGAGAGGATGAGGATGGCGGTGAGGATGAGGAGTTTGTCGGCGATGGGGTCGAGAACCGCGCCCAGAAGTGTATGCTGGTTGCAGCGGCGGGCGATGATGCCGTCGGCCAGGTCGGTGAGGGCTGCTACCACAAAAACACTGACTGCCCACCAGTGGTAGGCCTCGACCGGGGCGCCGTCTTCCACGCTCACCCCGTAGTAGACCGCGAGGACCGCGAAGACCGGAACGAGAAGGGTGCGGAGGAGGGTCAGATAGGTGGCCAGGGTCACGGTAGGTTCGAACATAGAGGCAGGAACGACGAGTGGCGATTGGTTTCAGATCGGTCTCTCGCTCCTTGCTCCTTGCGCTCCACTGATCCACTCTTCTGGCGTGAGCGGGACTGATGTCAGGGCGGCTTTAGCAGAGGCTGAGGTGGTGCCGTCGAAGAAACTGGGCCAGAACTTCCTAACAGATCCCAACACCGCCCGTTGGATCGTGGATCAATTGCAGCCCGAGCCTGGAGACTTCGTAGTAGAGGTGGGACCCGGCACGGGAGCTTTGAGCGAGGCTTTGGTTGGGCGGGTGCGCCGTCTTCTTTTGGTGGAATACGACCGGCGGCTTGCGGCGTGGCTGAAGGAACGGTTTGCTGGTGAGGATACGGTGGAGGTGGTGCATGCCGATGGGGCGCGTTTTGACCTGCGATCGCTCTTCAAGGAGCGCCCGGTCAAGTTTCTGGGCAACCTGCCTTACTCCGCGGGTGGGGCGATTCTCCGCAATTTCCTTCAGCGGCCTTCCCCGGTCTCGCGGGCTGTGCTGATGCTGCAGAAGGAGGTGATTGACCGTATTCTGGCGGTGCCGAGGACCAAGAACTACGGGGTGCTGGCGCTGCGTATGCAGAGTGAGTGGTTGAGCACGCCGCTGAAGACCATCGGCCCGGAGGTTTTCTATCCACGCCCGACCATCAATTCCACCCTGATGGCGGTGGAGCCCCGGGGTGACGATCTGCCGGTCTACGATGCACGTCTCTTTGACGAACTGGTGCGGCGGGGATTCGCGCAGCGACGCAAGCAGCTTCGCAAGGCCCTGCCACCGGAGCCGGAATGGGCGGTGGTGGCAGCGGCGCTGGGAGTGGCGGAGACGATCCGGGCGGAAGAATTGAGCCTCAGGCAGTGGGTGGATCTGTGCCGGCACTACGATCTTCACCCCTTGAGCGAGATTCCGCAGCGTGGCGATGAGGTATTTGACGTGGTGAATGAAGACGACGAAGTGGTCAGGCAGGAACAGCGGGAGGTGGTGCATCAGCGCAATCTGCTCCACCGTGCCATTCACGCTTTCATCTTCAATAAAGGTGGGGAGGTGTTCCTGCAGAAGAGGTCGCGATTGAAGGACACTCATCCCGGAACCTGGGATTCGAGCGTGGCCGGGCACCTCGATGCCGGGGAAGATTACGAAGCCTGTGCGGTGCGTGAGTTGGAGGAAGAGGCTGGGCAGAAGGGGGCCGAGCTCAAGCTGGTGGCAACCCTGCCCCCCACGGTGGAAACCGGCTGGGAGTTTGTCCATCTCTTCGAGCTTCGGCAGACGAATCCCATTCGCTTCCCCTGCTCGGAGGTGGATGCGGGCCTGTGGTTGTTCCCCGATGAGGTGAATCGCTGGATTGCGAGGCGTCCGCAGGACTTTGCGAGCGGGTTTCTGGAGTGTTGGAAGGCCTGGAGTGCGGTTCCGTAGTTGCCAGCAGGGGAAAGGGAGGCGAGACTGCGCACGCGGTGATTTCAGTCAGACCAGCCAGAGAACGAAGCTTTGCTGTCGCGGTGGTCGCCGCGCTTGCACTGCACTTCGTGGCCTTCGGTGCGAGAGTGGGCACCACCATGGTCGATATTCTGATTGCGGAGGAGGAAGAGCCCGAACCTCCCGAACTGGCGCGTCCGGATGATCCTGACGAGTTTAAGGATGTTGTGGTCGAACTGGATGCGGCGGCCCTGCTCGCCCTGCGCGAAGCACTGGAACCGGAGGAGGCGTCCGAAACCGGAGAACCTGTCAGGATCGATCCGATCGAGAACGATCCCATCGGCTATGCCAAGACCAGTCCGGACCAGGAATCCGAAGAGGCTCCCGAGGGGGCGATTCTGATCGGTGAACGGAACACCCTGGCGGTTGCCGAACTGGCACCGGCCAAGGAGGATGGTCCCGAGTTGCCGACCCAGGAAGGGGAAGATTCCGTGCGCAACGAGCGCAACCTGTTCAATTCCGATTTCTCTCCTGGTGAGGAGGAGAGCAGGGCGGCTCCGGAAAATGTGGATCCGCAGGAGGTGGCAGGCGATCCCGAATCAGCCGTTGGGGATTTAACTGCCCCGGTCGCAACAGATCAACCCGAGGAGGAGAAGGGCAGGGCGAAGGAAGATTTGCTGGAGAGCAGGAATACGGTGGAGGTGCCAGCCGAGGAAGGCGTGCAGGAGGAGAAGGAAGAAACGCTCCCGAGGAGAAAGAAGAACGAGCGTGAGGCCGAGGTGACCAGGAAAGGGGAGGACGGGCAAAGTCAGGAACCGATCAGAGAGCAGGTGAAGAATGGCGGTTTTCGGACGGAGTCCAGGAAGACGAGGATGGAGGGGACGATCAGTCGCCAGGGACGGAGTTCCCTCAAGGTTGAAGCCACTGCGCTCGGAAAATACAAGGCCCGGGTGAACCGCATGATCGAGACCGAGTGGCAGCGGCGCTGCGTGATGCACCGGGATCACGTGCTGCCGGGGATCCTCACTCTCCGGTTTTATGTCGATAAGAACGGCAAGGTGTCGGGGTTGCGCTACCTCGACGTCTTCCAAGCCAGTGCGATGCAGAAGGGTTTCACCATGAAGGCTGTGCAGCAACCCCGGTTGCCGGCCATGCCCGAGGAAGTGCTCAGGGAGTTGGAGGGTGAACCACTGGAGTTTCACATCAACTTCCGTTTCTAACATGTTGCGGAAGGATTCATACACCCTGGCGGCGGATGCCGCACCCGAGGCTCTCCAGAAAACCTGGAAATTTTTTTCCGATGGGGGCTTTTTCATGCTGCTCATCGTGCTGTGCTCGCTGGTGGCCCTGATTGTCATCCTCTACAAGATGATCACCCTTACGAGGGCTGTGGTTGTTCCCGACCGACTGGCCGGCGACCTTGAGCTGGTCGAGGTGCACGTGGAGGAGGGGCGTCTGGAGGCCTTGCAGGAAGAGTTCAGGGCGGGGGAATCCTCTCTGGCACGACTTTGCGACGTGGCCATGAAGCACGGTGACCGTTCTGCAGCGGAAGCGCAGGAGTCGGTGCAGGCCAGTGCGAAGGAGGAGGTTGTGCGTATGCATGCCGGCCTGTCGGTGCTGGATGTGGTCATTACGGTTGCTCCCCTGCTGGGATTGCTGGGTACGGCGAGCGGCCTGGTTCTCATCTTTGGCAATACGGAAGACCTTACCTCCGGGGTGAACAATGCCAAGATTGGTTCGGGCATCGCGCGGGCGCTGGGCACTACCATTGCGGGCATGGTGGTGGCTGTGCCGTCGGTGGTGGCCCACAGTTATTTCACAAGAAAGATCGAGACCATGTCCGCACGGTTGGAAGTATTGCTGGGAATTCTCATCAGTGCCTGTCAGCGGAGGCCGGGACGGAAAGGTGCGGACGATGGGACGATGTCAGAGAGGCCGGCCGTGACATCTCCCCAACTCTCCGAGTTCCCCCGGTAGGCGGACAATGAACTTTTACCAGCCCAGGAAGAGGAAGGAGCGGGTGCCCATCGTGCCGCTCATCGATATTCTCACCATCCTCCTGATTTTCTTCATCGTAACCCGGGGGGTTCCCAGGGAGGAGCAACTCAACAACCCGCCCCCGGAGCCACGACCAGTCGTGAGGGTGACCCTGCCGGTGGTGAAGGAGATGGAAACCACTGAAGTGGTGGAGCGTCGGGCAGTGCTGGCGGTCACGGCGGAGGGTGCTATCACCCTGGACAATTACGAACTGGCCAGTCCGGACCTGCTTGCCGATGCGCTCATTGTCTTTCGGAAGGAAAATCCCCACCGGAAACTTGAACTTGCCGCCGACCGGGGTGCGACCCTTGCCCAGTTCTTCCTGGTGCTGGACGGGCTCACCGCAGCGCAATATGATATCAAGGATGTGCCCGCCCGCATTCGCCTGCCCCAGCCCGTCGATTTCGTAGACCCGCTCCA
The DNA here is from genome assembly GCA_014240355.1 of Roseibacillus sp. GTDB lineage: Bacteria > Verrucomicrobiota > Verrucomicrobiia > Verrucomicrobiales > Akkermansiaceae > Roseibacillus_B. The sequence goes on from JAAZXD010000090.1 coordinate 6,630, forward strand.
GCCATGATCCTGCCCATCATTCAATTTGGTGACCCCGTTTTACGCAAGCGATGCCGGACGGTAAGCGAAGTGACCGAGGAGATCAGGACACTGGCAGAGGATATGATTGAGACCATGCGCGAGGCGCAGGGGGTGGGTCTGGCTGCACCGCAGGTTGGACAGGATCTGCGACTGGCGGTGGTGGACGTTTCGCACGACCCGGATTGTGTGGGTGTGCTCAAGGTGAACGGCGAGGAGGCCGAAGTGGCGGACATCATGCCCTTGGTCTTCATCAATCCCCGCTTCGAGAAGAGGGGTGAACGGGAGCGAATGGAGGAGGGCTGTCTCAGCATTCAGGAGATTCGGGCCGAGGTTCAGCGACCGGAGATGGTAAAGGGAACGTTTCCACAGCTTGACGGCAGCGAACTGGAATTGGAGACCGACGGGCTTCTCGCCCGGGTCATCCAGCACGAGGCCGATCATCTCAATGGGGTTCTCTTCATCGATCGGGTGAGCGCCGCCACCAAGCTCATGCTGCGTCGTGAACTCAAGAGACTGAAAGGCTAGAAGTTCCCCTGATGTCATCTCGTCCCGTTCTCTGGATCCACGGGGGAGGGGCTTCGCCGTCTGGATGCCCAGGGGAGGCGGACGGATTTAGGTTTACAACAGCAGATAGCCCGCTTAATTTGAAGTTAATCATAATCGAATCATGTCTCACTCCAATCCTCCTCTCAATCCCTTTGGTTCCGGTCCCGTGAGCAGTCCGGCCGGGGGATTGCCGGATCTGCAGAATCCCTTTCAAATCGCAGGGGGAAACGGAGAAGACCAGGCTTCTTCGCCTTCGCCATTTGAGGCAGTCGGCCAACAGGCGCTGGAGCACACCCAACCCTATTGCGAGCAACACCCGACTACTGCCAATCCCTTCGAGATTGCCGAAGGCCAGATTCTCCAGCAGCAGAAGCAGGCAGGAGGTGGATTCCCGATGAAAGGGTTCCCACCAGGCCCGGCGCCGGTGCAGCAATTGGAGGCGGCTCCCATCCAGATGAATTCCCAACCCGAATCTCCGGAGCAGCAGGAGGCAGCACCGTCGCCCGTGGCGGATCCCTTTGTGGGAATGGACCTGCCGCAGGTCAGTGAGGATCCGGAGAAGGCCGACGCGGGCGCTTCTTCCTCAGCGGAGGACACCCGGACCGGGGATTTTTCCGCCCCGACCGGGACAGGGAGCAAGACGGCTCCCCTCCCGGAGCCGTCACAGCAGCCGGAGAATGAGGGGTCTTCCAATCCGGAGCAACCGGAGGCTGAGGAATCGATAACGGGCGAAACCAAGCAGCTGGAGCTGCGGGCAATTTTCGGAGTTGATCACGAGTTGAGCTATCAGGAAATCATGCAGCGTGTGCGCGGATTGCCGGGTATTCTCAACGTTACCAAGATCAACTCCAAGGAGGTGGAGGCTCTCCAAATCCTGCAGGAGTGCACCTCCAAACTGGGTCTGCGGGAGGGGGAATCGATTGTGATGAGTTGTTCTCAAGGCTTGGTCGATTTTCTTGAATTCAAGGGGACCTCGCTGGCTATTCTGCGCAAGGGTAAGTATTTCCCGGGGGTGCGTGAGACGCTCATCATATGCGCCCGCGAGCTGGATAAACTTTGAGGAGGAGCGACGAGGGGCCTGGTGAGAGGGGCCGCGATCCGGTTGGTGAGGTTGGTAGCGGCTCAGGGTAGGCGGCAGATCAGTGATTTGTCCTTCAGGGCGCTGCCGCGGTTTCATTGTGAGCTCTCGAGGAACCCTGCGACCCTGCCAGGGTGGAGAGAGGGGCAATGGATCATTGCGTGCCTGGCAAATGTTCCGATGATCGGTCCGAGTCGCCGCGATCCGCTCCGGAGTCGGTGGCTGTGCTTTTTGTCTGATGAACTCCCCGCCTGCCCCAGATCCGCCCTGGTTGCTACGAGTGGATACGGGGGGAACTTTTACCGATGGCTGGGCCCGGAGTCCGGAGGGGGAGGAACGGCGTTGCAAGGTGCTCTCCAGCGGGGTCCTGCGGACGCGGGTGGAGGAACGGATTGGCACAGGATGCTATCGGCTCGCAGGTGACTTCGGTGTCGAGGATGGCTTGTTGCAGGATTTTGCAATCCATGGTGGAGGAGTGGTCTCCAGATGGCGGCGTAAAGAACGACTCCTCACGGTTGAGGGGGGGCGAACCTTTGCGGAGGGAGAGTTGCTGGATCTTTTCACTGGAGAGGAAGCTCCGGTTCTGGCTGCGAGGCTCCTGACCTCCACTCCTCTGGGCAGCCCCTTCCCCATCATTGACTTCAGGCTCGCCACTACCCGTGCAACGAATGCCCTGCTTGAACGGAGAGGAAGTGAAGGCGTTTTGATTGTCACCGAGGGGTTCGAGGACCTCCTGCGTATCCGTGATCAACGACGGCCTCATCTCTTCAAACTCGATCAGGAGCTCCCCGTGCCGGTCTTCCAGCGTGCCATCGGCATCCGGGAGCGCATCAGCGCGACGGGAAAGGTCATCGAACAGCTCGATGAAGAAGAGGTCGCGATGTTGATTGAGTGCCTGCATCACGAGGCGGTTGAGGTGGTAGCGGTTGCCCTTTTGAATAGCTACGCCAATCCCGTGCATGAGAAGCGGCTGGGAAAACTTCTACGCGAGGCAGGGATTCGCTTTGTTTCGCTATCGACTGAGCTTGCCAGCAGGATGCGGTTCCTTCCGCGAGCGGAAACCGCAGCCGCCAATGCCTACCTTGCTCCGGTCATGGATCGATTTGTGGCGGCAGTGGGATCGCGCCTGGGAGAGGGTTCCCTGGAGTTGCTGACCAGTGCCGGATTTCTCAAGGAAGCGAAAGACTACCGCCCGGTCGACAGCCTCCTGAGTGGACCGGCTGGGGGAGTGGTGGGGGCCCTCTCGGCGTCCCGGGCGGCCGGGCATGAGCGCATCCTCGCTTTCGACATGGGAGGGACCAGTACGGATGTGGCGCGACTCGAGGGAGCGCCTTCCTTCCGCTATGAGCAGGCCATCGGGCCGGTGCGGGTTGTCGCCCCGGCTGTTCGGATTGAAACAGTGGCGGCCGGAGGGGGGTCGATCTGTCGTTGGCGCAACGGAGGGATGGAGGTTGGACCGGAGAGCGCCGGGGCCGATCCGGGGCCAGCCTGCTATGGACGGGGTGGCCCGCTCACCATCACCGATGTCAACCTGCTGCTCGGATGTATGGAGACCGGCAAGGCGGGAATCCCGCTGGAAGTGGGAGCCTCGCAGGACCGGTTTGAGTCGTTGAAGAAGCAGATGCAGCGCGACGGGGTGGAGCTCGCACCGGATCAAGACTTGTTGGAAGGACTCCGGGAGATCGCAGTGGAGCGCATGGCGGAGGCGATCCGAAAGGTTTCCCTGCGGGAGGGTTATGATCCG
>JAAZXD010000091.1 GCA_014240355.1 Roseibacillus sp.
GTTGGAGAGCGCACTGCCATTGGCGAAGACGCCGGCCACAGGCAACCCGGCACCGTAAGCGGCGGAAAAGTCGACCAGGTCACGCACGACCAGCACCCGGGCGCCGGGAGCAAGGGAAGTAACGGCACTCCCGGTGAAATCGAACTCCACCCCGGCGCTGAACCTCACATTGGTGAGGTCAAGGGTGACCACGTCGCTGATGTTGATCAATTCGATGAACTCGGCTCCCTCCACCGCAGGGTGGTACATGACCTCCGATACCGCGAGGTAGAGCTGCACATCGCTGGGGAGAGGAGTCAGCACAGTCCGGGCAACCTGGCGCGCGGTGTCGTCGAGGAGAGTAAGGGTTTCCCCGAAGTTCGAGAGATGGCCAGCGTAGTTGCCGAGTATGATCCGCGATTCGCCGCCGGTGGGACCGGAGGGCCGCATCCGGAAGGACATCACGTCGGGGCTCAGGAACACCTTGCCGCGCTCGGGATCGACACCGGCGGCCGGGATCACGGCACCCGGCGGGAAGGTGAAGGTGATGCCCCCCTCGATTCGCCAACCACTGAGATCGACTGCGTAATCGTTGGTGTTGATGATCTCGATATACTCGTGATCCTGATCACCGCTGGCGGGATTGAAATCGATGGCTCCAAACTCAACCCTCGCATTTGAGGGCTCCGGATGGGGGATGAGTCCGGTCCCCGGTGGACCGTAGGTCTGGAAAAGGGCCCTGCGACGATTGGGCAGGGAGGTGTTGAGAACATTCGAAATCGTGCCGCTGAGGGAGCTGATTCCCTGGGGCGACCACAGCTGAAAGTCACGGGCAGCATCCGCTGAAATCTCAGCATTCCACCCGTTGATGAGGTTTTCGAACCATCCATTTCCGCTGCGGTCCACCCGAAGGTACTGATCGGCGAGGTTGCGCAAGCGGCGCATGTACATTTCCCGTGTAATGGGATTATCCAAAATTGCTGCGTGCATGTGATTCTGCCAGGTCGGGTTGGGATTGCCGTTAACCAGTTCCTGCGTGTGCCTTGCGTCGCCGTAGAGCGGACTGGACCAGTTCTCGTGAGAACTCGTGGTGCCGGATGGCAATCCTGCGTCCCCGTCCCAGGGGAAGCGGAACCACTCCTGTCGATTCGGATCGCGATAGAGATAGTAATTCTTGGTGAGCTGATCGTGATTAAAGGGCACCGCCATTGCAGCCATCACGTTGATGTAGTTGGGAAGATTCACCTCATCGGCGACATAGGCGAAGCGATTCGGATTGGAGATATTGATCCTGGCAGTAAAATCACGGAGATCGGTGTAGGGGGCATCACGATTGAGAACCTTGCGATAAAGACTGGTGTTGACGGTGGGCGAAAGAGTGGCGGGGACATTGATCGCCTTGTACATCGGACCGCTGGCATCAAAGCCGTGGCGACCGAGAAACTCCTCGTCGATCTGCTCCACGAACGAGAAGAGTCCGAAGTCTGCTCCGTTGCGGCGGATCCACATAAACATCGTGGCGGGCGCAGGTGAACCAGCTTCGTTGAGGAAGGCGAAGATCGCATTCTCGCGCACATAGCCGTCGCGGTAGTGCGAGTTGACGTTGAACTCCTCCACCCTGGGGGCTCCCTCCTTCCAGAAAAAGTGCCCTCCGCGATAGAAGTCGAACTTGTATTTATGCTTGGGCCAGTTGGCGGTGCTCTGCCCTCGTATGCGGCAGAAGATGTTATCGTAAAAGCGCCCCGCGAAATAGAGACTGGCTCGTGTCCCGGCGCGCGTATTACTGGCACCCGTGTTCTGAACAAACCAGTGCAGCACCGGAAGGGAGGAGGTGATGGAGGGATCCGCCACCACTGTTCCGTGATACTGCGCGGATTCGGTGGGATCGGGAAAGGCGGGCGAGCGCGTGGTCTCTCTGCCTGTCGTGCTGGCGATGACGAACCAGCGCACCATGTCTCCCGCGGAGTAGGCTCCAGCGGGAATGGTGGCACGATAACTGGTTCCGCCCACCTGGGTCATGCGGAGGGAGAACTCGCGATCAAAATCGACGCGATAAGTGAGAGTGACGGTAGCGATCGCCCCCAGACGGGCTTCAATCTCGGCGGTGACCACCAGTGCCTCGCTCTGGGCAGGAGTGAGCGGATGCTGGTTGACGCTGAGGATGGCCGGAGGGATCTGGGAGAGCCCCGACCCATTAGCGGCACCCGGAGTGGGTCTGAGTGAAACCGCAACGCCACCCCCGGTCGGAATCCCGAAGGCGACGTCATCGAACTGAGACGGATAGGTGGGAGCAAACTCCTGAACGATGTCGCCATCCGGTGAAACCAGGGCGAGGTGCTCGCCCCCACCAGCGAGTCTGAAGGAAACATCCAGCGGGCCATCCTTCTCCGAAGCAAAGACCACGAGATAGCCGTCGCTCTCGAGAACGTGGGCAGGAAAGATCCATTTGCCGGGCTCGGCAGGATCATCGGTCAGGGACCATCCCCCCAACTGGATCGCAAAGGGGTTCGGATTGTAGATCTCAATCCAATCCTCCCGGTCCCCTTCTCTGTCCCTGAGTCCTGTTTCGTTGTCGGCGACGAACTCGTTGATCACTGGCGGCAGCGCTTCCACATTCACCCCTACGGTGATTCGAGCCACCGCGTCGGGGGAAGATTCGCCCACGGCAGTGAGCGTGTAGGTGGTAGTTTGGGCAGGACTCACCATCACATTTCCGGTCGGCCCGGCAACCATGCCGACATCCGGCGTGATGGAGAGCGAACTGGCGCGCACCGTGTCCCAGGACAAGGTCACACTCTGCCCCGAATCGATGAAAGGTGGGGCGGCGGCGAAGGACACCACTAGCGGTGCACCCTCGGGAATCCCGTTGTTCATCACCTCCTGAATCTGCGCCGTGGTGAGAGCCTCGTCCCACAGGCCCACGTCATCGAGGAGTCCGTCAAAGTAGAACTGTCTTCCGTTGTCTGCGCCCGATCCAATGTGGAGGTCTTCGGTTTGCGGACCGTTCGGACTATAGAGACCAGCGCCCGATGCCGACCGCTCAAGCGCCCCGTTGACATGCAAGCGCATGGTCTGCGAACCCGCATCATAACTGATCGCGAGATGTGTCCAGGATCCAATCTGCACCGGGGGTCCCGGAAGCTGGGGCCAGGATCCCGAGGGCCCACCCCCTCCGGTCCAGAAATTCCAGCGACCCGCGCTGTCATTATAGATGATGTAGCCATTCACCGAATCACTGTCGTCGTAGCGGCTCGTGATAGCGGATGCAAAGCCGGCCATGCTGTCGGCATTGGCCCACATCGCCACCGTGAAACTGCCTGGGTTCAGGGCGGCAGCATAGGGCACCGTGATGGCCGAAGACGTTCCATTGAACTCCGCTGCCGATCCCGAATGGGCCGCAGCCCCCTCCGCACCGAAAACCACTCCTCCACTTGTAAAACCATCGTATCCCCCGACGACATCCTCCGCATCCGTGTCGAGGGGCCAGTAGGCCACCAATTCTGCATCGGCAGTGGGAATGAGTGCGAATACAGATAAGACGAAAGCCGTTCTTGCCAGTGCGTGAAGCATTCCAGGGGGAGTTGTGATGGACGAAGCGGGCAAGGAACTCTATCACCATGCTCGCGCCCTCGTCATGCACTCTTTTTCTCACCACTGCCTCCTGTTTCTAGCGAGCACCCTCTCGTGCGTCGGGGACAACTTTACGAAACTCGATCCGGCACAGGCCGGTATCGATTTCGAACACACCTGGAATCCGCCGCCCGGCCTCGAGGACGCGATCAGCGGATCGTTCACCGGTGGCGGAGTGGCCGTCGGCGATTACGACGACGACGGGAAGCCCGATCTCTTCTTCACCGATCCGGCAGATGGTGGACAACTCTATCGCAACCTCGGAGACTTTCAGTTCGAAAACACCACCGGGCAGGCCGGTCTCGCCGTAGCAGGAGGCTGGAGTGCGGGCACTACCTGGGCGGACGTGAATGGAGATGGACGCCTCGATCTTTTCGTCTGCATGTTTGGGACGGCAAACCGCCTCTATCTCAATGGCGGTGACGGCACCTTCACCGAAGTGGCCCAGAGCAGTGGCCTGACCTTCAGCGGAGCAAGCCTGATGGCGGCCTTTGCCGACTACGATCGTGATGGCGATCTCGATCTCTATCTCGTCACCAATCGCATCAAACCCCCGCCCGGCCTCCTGCAGGAACGATTCAATGTTGCTACCGGCCCGGATGGCGAACCGGTCCTTCCCGATCGCTATGCCCAGTTTGCAGGCCTGGTGAAGATGCCGGGCGGCAAATACAAGCAGGTGGCCAGCGCCCAGTTCGACTACCTTTTTCGCAATGACGGCAATGACGATGCCGGGCGCCCGAGGTTCACGGATGTGAGCAAGGCCGCAGGGATCTGGACCACCGGATACGGGCTTTCCGCAACCTGGTGGGATTTCGATTCCGACGGCTGGATCGACCTTTATGTCGCCAATGATTTCTACGGAGCGGACCGGCTCTACCGGAACAATAAGGACGGCACCTTCAGCGATGTCGCTCCCGATGTGCTGCCCCACACCCCGTGGTTTTCCATGGGATCCGACGTGGCAGACATCAACAATGACGGGCGCCTGGACTACATGGCCTCCGACATGGCGGGCAGCACTCACTACAAGGAGAAGATGTCGATGGGCAACATGACCGGCCGCGAGAGCGACTCGTGGTTCCTCAACTTCCCCTCCCCTCGCCAGTACATGCGCAATGCGGTCTACCTCAACACCGGCACGGGTCGCTTTATGGAAGTGGCCCACCTCTGTGGCCTGGCGGCCACGGACTGGACCTGGGCCGTCAAGTTTGCCGACTTCGACTGTGACGGACGCGACGATGTCTACATTTCGACCGGGATGAGCCGGGACTGGTTCAACAGCGACCTGCGCAAGCAGGAGGAGGATCTCATCGCCAGCAAGGGTCAAGCCGCCGCCAATGCGTTCTGGACGAAGCAGAAGCCTCTTGTCTCCGCAAACTGGGCGTTTCGAAATACCGGCGATTTGCGCTTCGAAAACGTAGGGAAGGCGTGGGGACTCTCCGGGGATTCGGTCAGCTATGGGGCCGCCCTCGGAGACCTTGACGGCGACCTTGATCTGGACCTGGTGGTGAACAATTTCGGCGGCAGGCCTTCCCTCTATCGCAACGATCTGGACGGCGGCAATCGGCTCGCATTGCGGTTGAAGGCACGGGGCGGAAACAGCTGGGGCGTGGGCGCAACCGTGGTGGCACACCTCGGAACCCGGCCCGCACTGCAGACCAAGACCCTGACCCTCTCCCGCGGCTTCATGTCCTCCAATGAACCGCTGCTTCACTTCGGTCTCGGCGAGGCAACCGAGCTTGAGTCCCTCGTCATCAACTGGCCCTCGGGAACACGGCAGAAGCTCGGCAAGCTCGCCGCTGGAAATCTCCACATCATCACCGAGCCGCGGGCGGGCATCGCCCCCCCCGCTTCTCCCCTTCCGATGTTCGTGTCCTCATCGATTTTTCGCGGCATTGCCCATGAGGAGCACCCCTTCGATGACTTCAGGGGACAGCCTCTGCTTCCCAGCAAACTTTCGCAACTGGGACCGGGAATGGCGTGGGGAGACGTCAATGGGGACGGGCGCCAGGACTTCTACCTCGGTCGTGCAGCAGGCACCTGCGGAGGCATCCATTTGCGCCGGGAGGCTCCCACCGCCCGGGGAGACCACTTCAAGGTCAAAGCCTTCGATCCCTTCAAGGTTGACGAGGCCTGCGAGGATATTGCGCCGCTCTTCTTCGACGCTGACCGCGATGGCGACCTCGATTTATTCGTCGTGAGTGGTGGTGTTGAATGCGAACCGGGCTCCGCCCTCCTGCGCGACCGCCTCTATCTCAACGATGGGAAAGGTTCCTTTTCCAAGGCACCCGCCGGCACTCTCCCCGCGGCCAGCATCAGCGGGGGGGCAGTATGCGCGGCCGACTTCGATCGCGACGGCGACCTCGATCTCTTCGTGGGTGGGCGCAGCATCCCGGGCAGGTATCCCGAAACACCACGCAGCCAGTTGCTCCGCAACGACTGCAGACAAGGCATTCCCAAATTCGTGGAAGTGACCCCGAAGGGACTGGCCGCCACCGGCCTCGTGACCGCCGCCCGGTGGGCCGACTTCAATGGCGATCAGTGGCCCGACCTTCTCGTCGCTCATGACTGGGGACCAGTCAAACTCTACCTGAATAGAAAAGGCTCCCTCGCTGACGCTTCCCCCATGTCGGGACTCCAACAACTCACCGGATGGTGGAACAGCCTTACGGTGGCGGACGTTGATGGTGATGGTGATTATGATTTCGCGGCGGGCAATTTGGGGCTCAATTCAAAATACCACGCCTCACCCGGGCATCCTGCCGTAATGTATTACGGCGACGTGGATGGCAGTGGCAGGAAGAGAATTGTGGAAGCCAAATTCGAAGGCGCCAGCTTGGTTCCGGTGCGCGGGTTCAGCTGCTCCCGCAACGCCATGCCAACCCTGGGCAAACAGCACCCCAGTTTTCACAGCTTTGCCACCAAGGCGCTCGCCGATTTGTATCCGGAGCAACGGCTTGCAGCCGCGACCCGGCATGAAGCCAACACGCTGCAGTCGGGCATCTTCGTGAATGACGGCACGGGGAGCTTCGCTTTCCGGCCCCTGCCCAGGCTCGCGCAGGCCGCACCCATTTTTGCAATGGTCTTCAGCGATCTGGAGGGCGACGGCGACCTGGATCTGTGCGCAGTGGGCAATTCCTTTTCGCTCCAACCGGAGACCGGTCACATGGATGGCGGGGTGGGATTGATCCTTCGCAACACCGGGGGCGGGCTCTTTGAGGCGATCTCGCCATCTGAGAGCGGCCTGGTGATCCCCGGGGACGCCAAATCACTCCATCTGATCGATCTCAATCGTGATGGCCACCCCGATCTGGTGGCAGGGATCAACAACGGCGAGGTGATGGCCTTTCTGCGTGCCGGAGCCTCGCAGTAGAGCCCTGGCGCAAAGATCCCAGCCTGGTCCACTGGAAATCGGATCCGGTGAATTCCTAGTGAAAAGCAGACAGTCTTGAGTGACGGGAAGGACGTGGAAATACGGCTCAACCCCCTCCTCCACCGACTCCAGTCGGGCGGCAAATCCGAAGGTCCTCCTGCCGCTCACCTGAGATCCGTCGATATGATCTCGATTCCGCTGAGTTGGGTCGAACCCGTATGAGCCTTCAATTCCAACTGGATGTGGCCATCGGAATCGACGTTACGAATGGACTTGGTGACGCCCACCATTTTTCCCCTGGAGAGAAATTTTTCTGAGACGAGCCGCTTTTGCAGGAAGATATCAAAGCAGCGCCCTTCGGCGGAGGGGTTTGCAAAGGTCAGGTGCACGTCATACTGCCCAGGTTTCAGACCCTTGATGGCGATAGACACGAGATCTTCCACTCCGGAAGCCGCCACCCAGGGCCACCCCTCGCCTCCTTTCATCCAGACCGAGTGATGGTAATAATGCTTCGGCTCAGCGGGAACGGTTTCTATCTCGATGTCTGGTGAGGGACCACCGGCACTGGGAAAATCCAGCCAAAGAGTTCCCTTTTCCGTCATGCGATCGGCGGGGGCTCCAAGATTGATCCCCACCCGCTGAATTTTCCCGGCAAAGGCATCAGATTCGCTGGCTCCCCAGGTTGTCCACTGCTCATGCGATTCCGGGAGGCTATACATGGAGAGCCCCGTGGGAAGCGGATAACTGCAGGTGCAACCCTTATAGAAATAGGGCAGGTTCAGGACACCATTGGCGGGAATAATACTGTTGGTGCATCCCGAGCGCGGCCCACTGATATTGATCGTGCCGCTATCGATACGCTTATCGTAGAAGGAAGCCGTGCCGGAGCGCATGGTGTATATGTTGCCATAGTCAAAACCACCGTCACATCCATAACTCTTCGGGAACCTGCGAGGTTCTGTTTCTCCGGTCAGCGGATTTTGACGATATCCGGCAACGGGAGCCTTCGGCTTCCAGTCGTTCTTCTGGCTTGCAGGCCGGTATTGACTTGGTTGCACAGTTTTCTGGTCCACCTCGAACGATGGCAACTGCTTCAGGGGCAGAGCTTCGAGCTCCGTGAGGATGCGACCGGTATAGACATCAGAAAAGGAAGGGGGCAGGAGGCGGTAGTCGATGGTGCGTTCTCGAGTGGAGGAATCGAGCCAATCCTTGCTGGTGGAGACCATGATCCCATCAACGATCTTCGGTTGCGGTGAACGCTTGAAGTGTCCCAGGGTGTCGTCGTACCAGAGGACTCCGAGGGGCGCTTTCACGAGGGCGTCCGGGCTTTGCGTGAAATCACCCCCATAGTTTGTGCTGCCCGGGAGAGGGCCTGTCCGCACCCTGGTCCGCAGGCCGGAGCCAGTCTGCATGATGAGCTTTCCTCCGTAAGGCCGCACGGACTCAAAGACACGCTCCGGTGAATCCACTGTGATTTGATCTGAGATGAAAATGAAATTGGCGAAGTAGGGCGGCATTTCGAAGGTTTCCGGTTCCGCAAGACTGACTGCAACGCGCGAGCGGGAGATGCCAAGATCGAGGAGTTGGGAGCGTAGAGACTCCACCCGGACCACTTCGGATTCGACAACGATGAGGAGTAAATCGGATTTGGCGACCAGTTGACGGAGGGTGGCCAGGTCTAGAGCACCGAGGAATACGGCATATCCATAATGGGAGACGGTGGAGAGAAGTTCAGCTGATAGAGCAGAAACCTGTGATGGTTCAGGTTCCGCACGGGTCCAGTGCCGGGCTGCCGCCTCGCTTGATTTCCCGAAAGCATAGATTCGTCCCGCTACCGTTGATATGAACAGCTTATCGTCCGCTGCAATCATGGAGTAAATCTCCCCTTCGACTCCTGGAAATCCATCCTTGAACCGGAACTTTCGATCTCCCGCTCGGATGGTGGTGCGAATCTCAGGATTGCCCTCGGACCGCATGCGGTCTTCATGACGGATGACGTTCACTCCGATATCGGCGAGCAAGCTCTTGCGCTTGGTCTTCTTCTGTTCGGATTTTCCCGGGAGCGAAACGTACCATCCTCCTGGATAGCGTCCGGCGAGAGGAAGTTTGAATTCCCTGAGTCTTCCGGTTTCTAGATCGAAGTGACCAGGATAGGCATTGCTGCAGGGGACCACGAGATCTCCCCCATTGATCAGGAGGTAACCCTGTGGCGCGATACCGCCGAGGGCCACCGCGTTGTGCGGTTGCTGTACGTAAAGGTGACCGGCACTGTCGTTGACCCAGATCTGTTCACCGGTTGCGGCATCAAGACAGTAGAGAAATACTCCTTCAAAGGGCCAGACGCCGGCTGCAAAATAGATGCGCCCATCCTTGAGAACCGGGCCCCCGCGAACAGGCCAGACCGAAATGAGCCTCTTGTTGCCGATGAGTTTTCTCTCGGAGGGGACAGCCTTGAATTTCCATGCCAGCTTTCCGGTCTCGGCACCCACGCAGTAGAAATTCCCATCATCGGAGCCAAAAAACACCTGGTTATTCCAGGCTACCGGTGCGAGGCGGACTGGTCCATTGCAGAAGAATTGCCAGAGCAGCTTTCCTGAAGTGGTGTCGAACGCCGAGACCTTATCCTCGGAACTGGATGCGAGAAAGAGTCTCGAACCCATGACGATCGGTTCATAACCGCGATCGAATTGGAGCCTGATATCGTTGAAGGCGGGTTGCGGAGATGGCAGGTCGCGGTGCCAGAGCAGGTCCAGACGATCAGGGAGTTCCTGCGGGCTTTCAGCTGTGCGCTCAAAATCATGACGCCACATCGGCCAGTCGGCAGAGTGCGACTTTGTCGTTGCCAATACAAAGGTTAGAAAGCAGAGCGCTCTAGTCATTATCGCAAACATATGGAGGGCCGTCGTTCTACCAAGTTGGCCGGGTGAGGCAAGCTCAGCGCTATCGCAGGGGTTTGGGCAGGGGATGGTGGGGGTGATCCTTCCCCTGCAGCAGGCAGGGTCCCG
>JAAZXD010000092.1 GCA_014240355.1 Roseibacillus sp.
TCCCCCTGCCCCCAGGACACCGGCCAGCAGAAGAGCCCCCCCGATGCTGAAGGGGCGCAGGCGACTCACCGGGCTGGCAAAGACCAGCGCGCAGGATGCAAGAAAGATCATGCCCGTAAAAAAGGCCAGCTCGTCGATCCGACTCAGTGCGGCAGCCACCATCACGAGGCAGAGATAGGGATAGCCGATATGGATCTGGATGGGCGCCACCTTGCGACCCGCTCTGCGGTCGATGAGCATCTTGCGCCGCGCAATCAGAGAAAAGGTATTGAGTGGCACAGCCGGCTCGATGGCGTAGTTCTGTGCGAGAAGAACCGGCAAAAGGTAAAACGGCATCCACGCAAGGACATCGAAGAGAAGAATCTGACTCGACCCCTGCAACCACGTCCACACCAGGGTGAGCACCCCCAGGACAAGAGCCAGGTACCAGGCCCGGACAAAGCCCCGCTCGCCGAAGTGCCAGCGCAGGTCGGTCCAGGAGCGGCCCTCCGCCAGCAGCGCACAGATCAGACCCACCACCGGGTGGCCGGTCACCCCTCCCCAGAACAACAGGGTGGCTCCCTCGAGAAGCCGGGGAGGACTCTGGGGATTGTCCAGGCTGCGGTTCACAGCTGAAGTTTGAGCAGTCCCTCCTGCACGTTGGGTGGTTCCAGCAACAGATGGCGACAGGGAAGCGGATCGGCATCGATCATCGCCTTGGTTTCCGAGGCACAACGACAAAGGATGAATGGCATGACTTCCATTCCGGCGCTGACGAGGTGCCGAAGGAAGCGCGCCCGTCCACTTGTCCAACCGGTGAAGACGCAGATGCAGGCAGTCAACCGGTCGCCATGCCGCTTGACCAGCCGCTCCAGATCATCGAGATGCTCTTCCGGTTCGGCCTCCACCCCAGCGAGCACTTCCAGGAGTTTTTCGGCCCTGGCTTCTCCCCGGCCAGCCTTCACGACGATGGCTTCATCCTTGATGAACATGAGGTCAAGCATGCTGCGCCTGGTATCAATCGAGCACGCAAAGGAAGCTGCCACCGCCACCGTCTCCTCAAAGAGATTTTCGTCCCCCTCCTCCGTGAAATTATCGAGCACCAGCCCGTAGCGTGGAAAGTCCATGTTCTCGAACTCCTTCACGATGGGCCGCCCGGTCTTGGCCCAGCCCTTCCAGTGAATGCGGCGCAGGGCGTCCCCGCTGCGGTAGTCGCGCAATCCGAGGAATTCGCCCGACTGACCGATGGTGTTTGAGACGGCCTCACCCCCGAGTTGCAGACAGGCCTCCCCGGGCAGGTCCAGATCCGGGAGGCGATAACGCCGGGGAAATACAACCAGGGCATCTCCCCCTGCCTCCACCTTGCGGCAGCGCTGGAAGAGGCCGAAGGGATCCGGCAGACGCACTCTGAGATCATTCAGGCGCACCACCCCGCGCCGCCGCGGCTTGAGGTGCAGCAGCGTGCGCAAGGACTCATGCGGGCGCACCGTGCGATGTTCTCCCCGGTCCTCGCTCTCAAAGAGGAGGCGCTGCTCCATGAGCCAGCGCCAGCGATAGTACACGAAGAACCGGTCAAAGACGTTTCGTTCCCCCTCGCCCGGCTCCGGCGTGAAGGCGAAGTTGGGCAGCGACGGCCTGGCATCGGGAGCGCACTCGGAAAGAAGAAAGCCGCGCACCGGACGCCGTCCTTCATTGGTAACCGTCACCATGTAGGGAAAGGATTCACCGACCGTGGCGTAGCGCGGCAGTTCCCGCCGGGCCGATAATCGTGCGCGCCGGGACCAGGACCACAGAAGGGATACCACCAGCACACCGAAAACCAGCGAGAAGATCTGATAGAGCGTGGACTTGGAGAGATCGACTCCCAGGATGGCCGTCAGCAACAGGAGGGCCAGGACCACCCAGCCCGCAGCAGTCACCCGCCGATTGAGGGACACGGAGAGATCCGATCCCCGCGCGTAACTCCGGTAGAGGAGGCGATAGAGCAAGGGCACCTGGGGGACCGGTCGCTTCGCGATTCCACCTTCAGCCATGACTTGATCTCCTTTCCTGTGCGGTCCTGCCCAGCTCCGCTCTTCAGACAGGGACAGGAATTTCCTGGAGCAGTTTCTCCACCACAACACGCCCCGAACGGCCGGAATACTTCGCCTCGGGCTCCACCACGAGGCGGTGAGCGATCACGTCCACCGCTAGATCCTGAATGGTTTCCGGCACCACAAAGTCCCGTCCCTCGAAGAGCGAAAGAGCCTGCGCCACCCGCATGAGCGACAGCGAAGCACGGGGACTGGCAGCCAGCTGCACATCCTTACACTCCCTGGTGGCGGCCACCAGGGCCACGATATACTCCTTGAGATCGTCCGTGAGCCGAACATCGCGGACAGCGGCAACAAGGTCCATGAGTTCGTCACGGTTGGCGACCGGATCATGGCGGTCAAGGGGATGATCCCGCGCCTGATCCGAGAGAATCGCTACTTCATGTTCGGGCTCAACGTAGCCAAGGGCACACTGCATGGTGAATCGGTCCATTTGGGCCTCGGGGAGCGGGTAGGTCCCCCGGAACTCAACGGGGTTCTGGGTAGCCACCACGAAGAAGAGCCCGTCCAGTTCATACTTCTGACCATCCACCGTGACCTGCCGCTCCGCCATCGACTCCAGCAGGGCACTCTGTGTGCGGGGGGAAGCCCGGTTGACTTCATCAGCGAGGAGGATGTCAGTGAATACGGGGCCGGGCAGAAAGCGAAACTCCTGTGTTTTCTGATCGTAGACCGATACCCCCAGCACATCGGAGGGAAGAAGATCGGGGGTGAACTGCAGGCGGGAAAACTTCACATCCCCGACCGAGGCAGCTATGGCCTTGGCCAGGGTGGTCTTGCCCGTGCCCGGATAATCCTCAAGGAGGAGATGTCCGCCTGAAACGAAACAGGCCAGCACCCGGCGCACCGTGTGCTCCTGTCCCAGAAGAACGCGGCAGACGGACTCTTCCAGCCGGCGCGCCGTTTCAACAGCCTTCTCGAAAGCGGGTCGCGTCAGGGGGACAATTTGTTGCTCTTCTCCCATTCGGACAGATCCATCTTGCTCTGTTCAACATGTCCCTCAAACAAGGTTCGCACAAGGGCGCTCTCCTGTTCTTCGAGGTGCGCATCAATCCGTTCCCAAACGCGCTTGTTCAGCACTTCGCGACCCTTGTTAGTGGCGAGACGCAGCCCCACATCTACCACAATCCGGGGACCTTCGGTGGTGGCCACCACGAGATACATGGGATAATTCGGCTCCAATCCCGGGCCTGAATCGACCCGCAGGGTGACTGCGGCCCAGGCCTTTCCGCCCTTTACCTGGATTTCGCGATCGGGGGTAGAGGACTGCCGCGCCCCTCGATATTCGTAACTCATGGCCTTGAGGGCTTCCCAGACGCCCTCTTCCGGATCGAGCAGCGAGCCGCACTCGAAGGACTCCAGCAGTTTTCCCTCCCGCAGGAGGTTCCGGAATTTTCGTACCAGCTGGCCAGCTTCCCGCTCACCGACCACCTTGCCCTCCTGGGCCCTGGCTTCCACGAAGTGGCTCAGCAGCTCGGTGGTCGCCTTTCTGGTCAATTCGTCCTTCTGCTCTTCAAACCGGCGGCGTACTTCCCCCTGCCTCCCGCGCTTGCCCTCGTCCAGCTTCGCATAGTTGCCACCCGTGGTCACTCCCGGCGAAATAGCCCAGCCGTTCTCATCCCTGATGAGGACGAGGGGGGTCAGATTGAGGCGTTCGATCTGGGCTGTGGAAATGAGCTGGAACACGAGAACCCCCGCGTCCCCGTGTTCAATCACCTCCAGCAACTTGCCGTCGGAAGCCGCCTTGCTGTTCTTCTGGAATTCGTTCCAGAACGCTCCCAGATAGCGGTAGGCCGTGCGACGCTCCGATCCGCTGAGATCCTCACTGCGGTGCACGAACCGGAAGAAATCCCCCATAGAACCCTCCTTTAGAATTTTTCCGATCCGGGCCCCGGCCTCCTTCAAGGTGGCCGCTCGCGACGGTTCGTGCTGCTCTTCAAACTTCTTCTCAAACTTGTTCCGGAATTCATTGTCCTCGTCGTAATCCTGCTCCCGGAGGAGCGCCCTCTGGAAGGTGACCCGGTCCGCATCAGCCAGGCGCAGACCGTTCGGCAGCTCAATGGTCCAGCGCTTACCCGCATAAAGAAGAACGAAGCGCACCAGACTCACCGGCTTGCCGCGGTCGGGGTCGAAGATCAGCAGAAGCACCTCCGCGTCAAGATCGTCCCCACCGTCTTCCTGCACGGCCACCCGGACAACATCCGGACTGGTGAGGAGATGCCAGTAACCACGACGGTCGAGCCCCTGCAGTCCGCGCGAAATGACGCGTTGCAGGCGACGGTCTTCCTCCGTAAGCTCCCCCTCAAACCGCCCCAGAAGAACCATCGCAGCCGGCAGATCCCCCTCCCTGCAGGCTTCCACGAAGGCGGTCACCAGCTGGACTGGCCCGGCCCCTTCGATCCGGTCCCGGGGCACCGCCCCGTTCATGCGCTCACGCAGGGCTCCGAGGACCTCCTCGTGGAGGGCGCGCAATCTCACCAGACGCTCTGCTCCCATCCACAACTCAAGAACCTCTGCCCGCTTCTCCAGCGCCTCGTCATAGCCCAGGTCAGCATTGTCAAAGCTGCCGGGCATAGGCGCCACCCTCCAGCGCACATCCTTCTTCTCGCGCAATCCCAGGGCAAAGACATCGACTTCGAGCGGGTCATGCCTGCTAACCGCGGTCAGGATCACCGCCGCGAGGTCGCCGTCACGCTTCTCGTCCGTCACCTCCAACTCGTAATGGTTGTCGCGGAGATAGCGGCCGACACGACCCAGCCGCTGGGAGATTGCGGAACGGCGGATCTCTCCGGTGTGCGCCGAAAGCATGCTGTCGTTCAGCAATTCGTCGAGCGCCCGCCCCTCATCACGCAGGTCAACGAGGAATGCCAGCGCCGCTTTGCCCGGTTCGATTGCCTGGACCGGCACAACCGTCCCCACCAGTGCAAATGCGGCAAGACAAAGTACGTTCCTGATCACCGCGCTCCGATTCACAGTGTTTGATGAAAACTTTCCCGGGCCCGGAGCGAAAGCACAAAGCCCGCCATCAGGTTGATGGTGTGCTGCACATCCCCCAGATCAGCAGTCTCTACCACCGAGTGCATACAACGCAGAGGAAGGGAAACGAGGGCGCTCGGAACTCCTTCGCGCACCGTGAAAATCCGATCAGTATCCGTCCCGGTGAATCGACTGGATGCCTCATGCTGGATCGAAATGCGCTTCGCCCTGGCCACCTTCTCCAGTCGCTCAATCACCAACTGGTGGTTGGCCCCTCCGTGGGTGAGGGTCGGACCACCCCCAAGCTTCACCTGGCCGTGCCGGGCATTGTCGATGCCAGGGGTATCAGTGGCGTGGGTCACATCCAGGCAAAGGCTCACGTCCGGCATCAGGCGATGGGTCGCCATGAGCGCACCATTGCCGCCAATCTCCTCCTGAACCGCATTGAGACAGACAAGCTGGAAGGCGGGTTTGCGCTTGGCTGCGGCCACTTTCTTCATGACCTGGGCGATGATGAAACCCCCGATCCGGTTATCAATGGCGCGGCTCACCACCCGCTGCCTGTTCAGTTCCAACGGGCCGTCTGAATACACCGCCGGATGCCCCACTCGGATCCCGAGCCCTTCCGCCTCCTCCGCCGAGGAAGCCCCCACATCCACCCAGAGCTGGTGAGACTTGGGAGCCTTCTCATTGGCCAGATCAGCCCGCAGGTGAATGGCCGTATTTCCGATGATCCCCGGCACCTCACCCTTGTCACCGAAGATACGCAAACGCCGCCCACGACCCGTCGCACTGTCACTTCCGCCCAGGCGATCGATCCGGAGAAACCCATCCGAAGTGATCTGCTTGACCATGTAGCCGATCTCGTCAGCGTGCGCCGCCAGCATCACGCTCTTCTTGCCTTCCCCCAGAGTCCCCCAGGTCGAGCCGTAGGCATCGCACTCCACCGCATCGGCGGTCTTCCTGACATAATCGGCCCATACCCTCTGACCCGGCATCTCGAATCCCACCGGACTCGGGGTCTCCAGCAGCTCGAACAAAAATTCCTTCTCTCGTTTGGTCACCGAAGGGACTCAAGCACAACCAGCCGCTACAGCAACTGAAGAAAGACCCTCGGCTCAATTCCCCATCCTCTCAGGAGTAATGCATAACCGGGCAGAAGGACCTCCACTCCGCCGACGGCCGGCCACCCAGGGTCCCGGAGATCCTAGGTCTTGAAATCCCTCACCTTGAATGCCATCCAGCCGAGTACAAAGAGAGTGAGATCCAACCCGACCAGGAAGGTATAATTCTCAGCCAGCTTGGCCCAGGAAACCGTGTTCTCAAGGACGTAGATCCAGTTGCTCATGCGGAAGGTGAGCAGATGCTCCCGGTAGGGAGCCATGAAGGGCAGCATCTGCAGGACCGAGTCAACGAAGAGGACACTGAGGGCGAGGATGGTTGCCGACGCCGGCTTGATCCTGAGGCAGGAAAAGGCGAATCCAATCGAGGACAGCGTGAACATGCTCAGGCTGAGAAAAACCAGGGACAGGGAGAGTCGCCCGATCCCGACAGTCGCGGCGGGAAAAAACGAGAACACCTTGAGATCGTAATTCCATACGAAAAGACCGCCGTCCCATCCCAGGGCGATGGACGACATGAGGTAGCCAGACACCCCGACAAACCAGACAAAGGTCACTGTGTAGATCAGGACCGCAAGGTACTTGAGGGTGAGGACCCGAAGTCGGCTGATGGGACGGGCGAGCACCATCCGCAGGTTGCCGTCCTCACTTTCCTTGGCTACTATATCTCCGGAAACCAGCGCAAGGTAGATCGCCCCGAGCATTGCCATGCTGAACCCGATCATCCAATAGGTGACGGTGAGTGCGGAATAGTAGTGCTCCACCTCAAGTCCGGTGTCCGAGAGAATCTTCGCTATCTCCTCGCGGGGCCCGTCGAGATGAAAGACCCAGAGGATAACCAGCTCGAGAACAAGGAAGGCGCCGTATCCGATATAGGTCCGACGGCGCGCAAAGAGCTTCTTGAGCTCGCTGCGTAACTGGATCAGGAAGAGCTTCACTGCTCCCCTTCCTCTCCATCCAGACACCCAATTACCTCCAGGTAGACATCCTCCAGCGAACGCCGCACGGGAATCAGTTTTCTCAGATCCACCCCTGCCTTGATCAGCGCCCGGGCCACCTCCGCGGGATCAGTGCCCTCCGGAAAAATCACCCTTCTGCCCTCCTCCAGCTCCCGCCCGCCCAGTTTACGGTAGCAGGCACTTGCCTGCCCGGCGGGATCGGCCTCGATTTCCAGCTTCACGTGGTCATCTGCTATTCCTGCCAGTTCTCCATCGTAGACCTTGCGACCCCGTCGCACGATGGCGACGCGATCACACATCTGCTCCACTTCCGGAAGCAGGTGCGAATTGAAGAGGACCGTGATGCCGCGCTCTGCCCGCAACCGCAGGATAAAGTCGCGGAACCACTTGATCCCCTCGGGATCAAGGCCGTCGGTGGGCTCATCAAGCAGGAGGAGCCGCGGTTCCGGCAGGAGGGCCTGGGCCAGGGCCAGCCGCTGCCGCATCCCATGACTGTAGGACGAAACCCTGGAGTGAACCCGGTCCGACAAGTCCACCTCCTCCACAACCTGCTGCGCCGCGTCCGCATCAAATCCTCCCGAGTAACTCATGAGAACCTTGAGGTTCTCCCAGCCGCTCAGATAATCGTAGAAAGCAGGTGCCTCGAATATCGCACCCGCCTGCCGCAGGGCCCGCTCCCTTCTCCGCTGCACTGACTCCCCCCCGATGCGAGCCTCTCCCCCGTCGGGTTCCACCATCCCGAGGAAGATGCCCAGAGCGGTGCTCTTCCCCGCGCCGTTGTGGCCCAACAACCCGAAGATCTCTCCTCGCCGCACGGAAAAGGAGAGATCCTGCAGGGCTGGTTTTCCGCCAAAGGATTTGGAGAGATTGACCGCCTCCAGGATGACTTCGGGATCAGTTTCACTCATCGCGAATCTGTCCTTCCCACTTCGGGATCCGCAGCCGCTGAATGAGCTCCCCCGCGATCTCGATCAGCTGCAGGTATTCCATGATCTGGTCAGGGCTCTTCCCCTTCATCGCCCTGCGCCATCCAGTTTCACCAATCCTCTCCTGCTCCTCCCCGGCACTCAGGATTTCGTAACTGCCCAGGAGTTCCGGGGGAATTTCCTCCCTCGCGGCCCTTACCGCTCGCTTGATGAGTTTCCGGCGACGCTCAACAGGAAGAGCGTCAAAGAGAACGATGTAGGGATCGATCTGCTCAAGGACGAGGTTCACGAACAGTTTCCTCTCCCCCGGGGACAATCTGGAATAGAACTGATCCTTCAGTTCACTCAGCTGCATCCTGGTCTCGGGATTGAACTCCTGACCGGCGAGCAGCGACACTACCTCGCGGATCCGGCCATCGCGCAACTGCCGCTCTTCGCCTCCCGGTTCACCCTTGCTGGCGGTCCAATCCGCAAATTCCTCCTTCTCCACCATCTTCCCCAGGTTCTCCGCCGTGCTCCGCAGACTCCGGAAATATCCCTGCGCCGCCAGAACCAGCACCCAGATCACCACGCAGACCAGGGAGCCTTGGGAAAACACGCGAATCTTCATTGGGATAACTGCCCGAGAACCTAGGCCTCATCCAGATTCCCGCAACCGCGATTTTGCCGGATCCTCCCTTCACTTGGGGGATGACCGCGCCTCATCGAAGCCCGCCCTGAGCGCCGCCAGGGACGTCGCCCGCATCGCGAGGGCAAGGATGCCGTAGACCGTCATACCCGTGCCCACAATCAGGACCAATGCCATGATCTTCTGCCACTGCGTCCCGGACAACCAGGGACCCAGGGCCATCCCCGCGAGCCAGACCACTCCTCCCATCACCACGCTGGCCAGGATCATACGGATCAATCTCTTCCACTCATCGGATGAGATCTTCACGAATCCATCCATTCCGCGCCAGAGAAGGGCGACGTTCACCCAGGCGGAAATTGCAGTCGCGACCGCGATCCCCACGTGGCCGTATCCGGTGGGTCGCAGAAGATTGAAAAGGATCAGGCTGCACACAATGTTCACCGCCACCGCCACTCCCGCCATGAACATGGGGGCCTTGGTGTTTTCGCGCGCGAAGTAGGACGGCTGCAGCACCTTGATCAGGACATAGCCGGGCAGTCCCAGGGCGAATCCCGCCAGGGCCCAGCCCGTTTTGCTGACATCTTCCGCATCGAACCTGTCTCCCCCGAAGAGTCCTCCGATCAATGGCTCGTGAATGGCAATCATGGCGGCGGTGGCAGGCAAGGTCAGCAGCATGGCCAACTCCATCCCGCGCAGGATACTGTCGGCCGCCTCGCTTTCGCGGCCGCTGCGAAGGCGCCGAGTTACTTCGGGCAGGAGCACTACGCCCAGGGCAATCCCGATCATCCCCAGGGGAAGCTGGCTGACCCGGTCGGCATAATAAAGCGTGGAAATCGCTCCCTGCTGGAAGGAGGCAATGATACCACCCACCAGGAGATTGACCTGCTGGATTCCAGCCGCAATCACACCCGGTCCCATCAGGAGAAGGAGTTTTTTAAGTTCGGGATTCCACAGCGGCTTGTGGGGCACCATGACGGCCCCGGCACGGCTACAGGTCACCCAGAGGGCGGCAAACTGCAGGACCCCGGCCAGCGCCACGCCCCAGGCAAGGGTCTTCCCAATCTGAAGGTCGCCCTCCCAGCGCATCATCCAGGTCAGTCCCAGTGCGCTCACCAGCACGATGTTCAGCAGGATGGGCGCAGCTGCCGGCATGGCAAAATGCTTGAAGGTATTGAGCACCCCACTCAGGTGCGCCACCAGCGCCATGAAGAACAGGTAGCAGAACATGATGCGCGAGAGCGCCACCGTGAGATCGAAATTGTCGGGATGATTGCGGTAGAGGCGCAGAGTGGCCTGCG
>JAAZXD010000093.1 GCA_014240355.1 Roseibacillus sp.
CAGCAGCGCCGTCCGGCTTCTGATCCGTGGTACGGACCTGCCCTGTTGCCTGATCGTCGCTCATACCTGCAGACTCTAGTCTAGCCCAGTCTGGAGAGATGGCGAGGAATCAGTGGTCAGTCTACCGGGGAGGGCGTACCACAGGGCGGGGTACACCGTATGCTGCCGTCTCTCTCTGCCGTTTGACGTTCCGGGGAGAGATGATGGCTCAGGACTTAATGCGCCTCCAGCCAGTTTGTTCCCGTTCCAGCATCCACCCTGATGGGAACGTTATTGGGAAGGGGGAGAGCCAGCTGCATCGCTTCCACGATGACCGGGATCAATTCATCTGCTTCCTCTTCGTGGAGATCGAAGACCAGTTCGTCATGGACCTGCAGAAGCATGCGGCTCCGGTAGTTGCCGTCACGCAGGAGTTCCTGCACCCGGATCATGGCAACTTTGATCATGTCAGCGGCGCTCCCCTGGATGGGAGTGTTGATGGCCGCCCGCTGGGCATTGCCGCGCACGGTGGCATTGGCTGAATTGATATCACGCAGGTAGCGACGTCGGCCGGTGAGGGTCTCAACGTAGCCATTCTCCTTCGCTCCCTCCACCGTGGAATCCATGTAGTCCTTCACTCCGGGATACTGCTCGAAGTAGGTGCTGATGATTTCTCCTGCTTCTGTCCGCGGGATACCCAGTCGTTGTCCCAGGCCAAAGGCCGAGATCCCGTAGATGATTCCGAAGTTGACCATTTTGGCAGCACTGCGCATGGCCGGTTCCACGTTTTCGAGGCTGACTCCATGGACCCTTGCGGCGGTGGCGGAATGAATGTCGAGATCCTTCTCAAAGGCCTCGATCATGCCTGTGTCCCCCGACATGGCGGCCATGATGCGCAACTCGATCTGCGAATAGTCTGCCGAGAGAAGAATGAAGGCCCCGTCCCGGGGCACGAAGGCGGTCCGGATCTCGCGCCCGAGCTCGGTCCGGACCGGGATGTTCTGCAGGTTGGGATCGCTGGAGGCCAAGCGCCCGGTGGCAGCCACCAGCTGGTGGAACTGGGTGTGGACGCGTCCGTCCTTGGCCGCCACCCACTCGGGAAGACGGTCGATGTAGGTTGACTTGAGCTTGGCGGCTTCCCGGTAGGAAAGGATGTCGGCCACGAAAGGGTGCTTGACCGCGAGGGAGGCCAGGGTCTGCTCATCCGTCTTGTATTGTCCGGTAGCGGTCCTGCGCGGTTTGTCCACAAGCTTCATCTCATCAAAGAGAACCTCCCCGAGCTGCTTGGGAGAGTTGAGATTGAATTCCCGGCCGGCCTGCTCGACAAGTGACCGGGAGAGGTCATCGATACGCTTCTGCATGCTCTTTCCGCAGGATGCAAGCACCTCAAGGTCGAGGGCGATGCCCTCGTCCTCGATCGCTACCAGGACGGGAAGAACCGGGGCTTCGATTTCGTAGAAAACGCGCTGTTGGCCCTTTTCCTCGAGGCGGGGGCGCAGTTTGTCAGCCAGCTGGAGAGTGACGTCGGCATCCTCCGCGGCATACCGGGCGAGCTTTTTCACGGGAATGGAGGCCATGTCGATGACGTCCTTTTCCTGGAAGAGGTCCCCCTGGGACGGGCTTTCGCCTGCCTTGGAGGGGTCCCCCCCGGTCAGTTCGCTCAGTTTGATGGGAGTGTAGGCCAGAAGAGACTCCGCGAGGTAGTCCATGGTGTGGCGCTGGTCGGGTAGCAGCAGGGTGTGCGCGAGGAGGGTGTCGAAGAAGGGGCCGTTCACGATCATCCCGTGATTGCGGAGGACGGCGAGATCGTATTTGAGGTTGTGCCCGATCTTCTCCGCCGGGCCTGTCAGCGCGGTCCGGAAGACCTCCAGGGCCTCCGCGTCAGGAAGGGTTGCGAAAATCGCGGTCCCACTCTTCCAGCTGAATGAGATGCCGAGCAGCTTCGCCTCGAAGCGGTCAAGGGAGGTGGTTTCGATGTCGAAACAGAAACGCTCCTGACCCTCCAGGGATGCAGCCAGCTTGCGTCGTTTGGCATCGGTGTCGGCGAGAGTATATTCGGGATCGAGGTCCTTGATGGTTCTGAGGTCGGCAGCGAGGACTTCCTCTCCTTTCTCGTCGACCACTACCGCAGTCTTTCCGCGTCCTGCTATGAACTCCTTGCCGAAGAGGCGTCGTCCCAGGGCATTGAACTCAAATTCCGTGAAGAGTGACTTGACCGCCTCATCGTCGAGTTCCTGCAGGACAAGGTCTTCAAGGCTCTGCTCCACCGGGACATTCTTTATGATGGTGGCGAGTTCCTTGGAGAGGCGGGCCTGGTCGGCATTCTCAATCACGCGCTCCTTGAGCTTTCCCTTCAGCGCCCCGGTATTCTCCAGCAGATTCTCCACGGATCCCCACTCGGCGATCAGTTTCCTTGCGGTCTTTTTACCCACTCCGGGGATGCCCGGGATGTTGTCGGACGTGTCGCCCATCAATCCCAGGATATCGATGACCTGATCCGGGTGCTCGATTTCCCAGAGGTCGCGTAGGGCGGGCAGGTCCACGATCTCGTGGTCATTTCCCCGCCTGCCCGGCTTCCACATGACACACCGTTCCGAGATGAGTTGGCCGAAGTCCTTGTCGGGGGTCACCATGAAGGTTTCGATTCCGCCTGCCTCGTCCGCCTGATGGGCGAGGGTGCCGATGATATCGTCCGCCTCGTAACCATCGAGTTCCAGCAGGGGGATACGGAAGGCCTGGCAGAGGCGCTTGAGATGAGGGAGTGCAGCAGCTAGGTCCTCGGGCATCTCCTCCCGGTTGGCCTTGTATTCCGGGTAGATTTCATGGCGCGGGGTGGGGGCCCGGGTGTCGAAGACGACTGCGAGGTGGGTGGGTTTCTCCTTCTCAAGGATGGTCAGGATGGTGTTCGTAAACCCGAAGAGCGCGGAGCTGTTTACTCCTTTAGAGGTAAAGATGGGGCTGCGAATCAGCGCGAAATGGGCCCGGTAGGCCAATGCCATGCCATCAAGCAGGAAGAGTCGCCGCATGCCGGAGGATTCCGGGGGGAGCTCCTCAGGTCAACGGTTTCCCCCAATTTGACAAATCCACGGAAATAGCCCTTTATTGAGAGGTAGACCATTTATCAAAATGAATAAATACGCCATCTGGGCTGCCGCCATCATCATCAGCTTCTTCGTGGGGCGCGGGATGTACCCACCTCTCAGCGGAGCTCTTCTCGGCGGGGAGACGTCCGCGAGCACGCCGCAGGCGTTTCAAGAGGTAAAGTATGGGGCTGGTAGCCGTGAGCTTTTCATCAAGATCAATCTGGAGACCATCGAGGAGGGTGAGATGCCCGCGACCATCGAGCTGAAGAAACGTACGACCGTTGCCACAAGCGATGGAAGCCAGGAGACAGCGCTTGAGGTGGGAACCACGGTAAATGTTCGTAAGATGAACGGCTACAACCTTGAGATTTCCCCGGGGGTACCGCTTGTTGGATTCGTTCGCATCGTTGATACCGACTTTGTCGAGCACGTGATTGCCTACCGGGCGCGCCGTCATTTTGGAAAAGACCCTGCCGTTGTGGACAATTCGGAGCCGCGCCCCGTGCCTCCGCCCACTCTTCCGGAGATCGCGGCCAATACGCCTCCCAAGGCGGATCCCACCCCGGCTTCCGAACCCAAGCCAGAGCCCGCTCCGGAGCCCGCCGCCCCGGAGCCGGAGCCGGAGCCAGAGCCAGAGCCAGAGCCCACGAACCTGAACGCCGAGCAGATTGTGACGGCCATGAAGGAGAGCGTGAAGGGAAGTCGCATCAAGGAGTTCAAGTTTGAGCAGGTGGAAGGCTGGAAGGCCGGCGAAGAGGAGAACGTGGACGGGGAGATGTACCAGACCGGGTTGGCTGCCTACAAGGCGCAGACCATCTTCGGCGAAAAGACCGTGCAGGCCAAGGCGCTCATCAAGGAGGGCAAGGTGGTCAAGTGGATCTACGCCAAGACCGGGATGGAAATCCGCTAGGCGGGGTTCCGTTTTGTTCCGGGTTGGCGGCTGGCGGCAGTGGGAGGGCGAAGGCTCTCATGCTTGCTCCTTCACTTCAGGGAGATGCCCTGTGGTCGGGATGCGGCCCGGGCGATTGCTTTCCGATGTTGCCAGCCCCCAACCGGCTCCTGGAACCGTTTTTCCTAACAGAACCGCGTTCGCAGGTGCGCCAGATAATGCTCGGGATTGGTCCGCTCCCCGGTGACGGACTCCATCAGATCCTGGGGGAGCAGGGTGGATCCGGTGGCGTGCACCTTGTCCTGCATCCACTTGAGGAGGGGGAGGTAGTCGGCACGGATGCAGGCGGAGGCGATCTCTTCGTCGTTGATGGCAGTGTCGTGCAGCTGGGCAGCGTTGAGATTGCCAATACTGTAGGTCGAAAAATAGCCGAGCCCACCCATTGACCAGTGGATGTCCTGCAGGCAGCCGTTGGCGTCGTCGGGTGGTCGGAAGCCGAAGAGGGATTCGAATTCCGAATTCCACGCCTCCGGGACGTCAGCCACTTCCAGGGTCCGGTTGAGCAGGCGTCGTTCGATGGAGAAACGCAGGAGAATGTGCAGGTCGTAAGTGGCTTCGTCAGCTTCCACGCGAATACACGAGTAACTCGCACGGTTCACTCCACGCAGGAAGTTATCCAGGGACATGGTGCGGAGGTTGGGGAAGATCTCCGCTGCCCTTGGAAGCCACCTTTCCCAGAAGGGGCGGGCGCGTCCGACATGGTTTTCCCATAGCCGGGACTGGGACTCGTGAATTCCGAGGGAGACCGCCTGCCCCGAGGGCAGGCCGTGTTCGCTTCCGGGCAGGCCCTGGTCGTAGAGGCCATGGCCGGCCTCGTGCATCACTCCGAAGAGCGAGGAGAGAAAGTCCCGCTCTTCGTAGCGGGTGGTCAGGCGGGTGTCACTGGGGCCGAGGTGGGTGCAGAAGGGGTGGGTTACAGTATCGATGCGGCCTGCCTCGAAGTCGAATCCAAGGCTCTCTGCAATTTCACGATTCAAGACCTTCTGATCCTCGATGGGGTAGTGTGCGTCCAGCAGGTCGGCAGGGGTGGATCTGGAATTCTCAACTGCCTCGCGGGCGATCTCGGCCACCGGTTTGCGAAAACGGTCGAAGAGGCTGGCCACCTCGGCAGTATCGGAACCACGCTCGTATTCCTCAAGGAGGGCGTCATAGGGCTCGCCGTGGTAGCCCCAGAGTTCGGCCTTCTCCCGGGCGATATCGAGGAGGTTGTTCAGGGAGGGGGTGAACTTCGAGAAATCAGACTCCTTGCGGGCGGTCACCCAGGCCGCCTTGCCGCGGGAGGAACTTTCGGTGTCACGTTCCACCAGTTCCCGGGGCAGCCTGGCGGATCGGTCGAAGTGGTGGCGGAACTCCCGCAGGTTGGCCACTACCACCGGGTCGTCACTGCCTTCCGCCTCGGCAGCTTCCAGGGCGGCGCGCCATCGATCGGAGGTGGCTAGTTCATGGGCCTTTCCCGAAAGCCAGGCCAGTTGACCCGCACGGTAGTTGACCGCGGCGGGAGGGAGGCGGGTTTCCTGGTCCCAGCCCAGCACCGAGGCAGTGGTGGAAATGAGAGCCCGTTCCCGGGACAGTTCGCACAGAGACTGGTAGGCGCTCGCACTCATGGGCGAGCGCTTAGCGTTCCGGGCCCCCATGGGCAAGGTAAAGCTCGATTTCCTCCTTGTGGGAGGGAGTCCCGATGCCCAGAT
This sequence comes from Roseibacillus sp., assembly GCA_014240355.1. GTDB lineage: Bacteria > Verrucomicrobiota > Verrucomicrobiia > Verrucomicrobiales > Akkermansiaceae > Roseibacillus_B. The sequence goes on from JAAZXD010000093.1 coordinate 5,700, forward strand.
TAAAACCGGGTGGAGCAGAGAAAATTCGGAATCCCCCGTTCATGAGTATTGTCAGTAGGAGCTACGCCAGTCCGGATGCCGCCGATGCTCTCAAACGGCAGCGGCGCATGGCGAGCGTCACCAGTCTGGTCATCGCCATCCTGGTGGTGGCGCTGGTTGCGATTGTCCTTGCTCTCTTCCTCCTGCCCGCCTTCAGGCTGGAGGTGGCTCCGATCGTGGCTTATTCGGCGGAGGTGGAGAAAGAGGAGGTTGTCGAGCAGCCTGAGGTTACGCCTCAGGTGCAGCGCCAGCCCGCTGCTCCCAGCTCCACCATGGCAAAGGTGATCGCGACCTCTGTTCCCAGTCCCACGGCTGTCCCGGTGCCGGAAACCGATACTCCCGATCCGTCCCTGGAATTCGGGGACGGCGACGACTTCGGTGAAGGCTGGGGAGAAGGATCCGGATCCGGGCTCGGTGGAGGCACCAGCTTTTTCGGGGTAGCTTCCAGGGCGGAGCGCATCGCCTACGTCATCGACTACTCGGCATCCATGCGAGGGCAGGGGAGGGAGGAGCTGATGCGCAAGGAATTAATACGTTCGGTGGACCGGATCGCCCCCAAGACGAATTACGCTCTCATCTTCTTTGCCGGTCCGGCGTGGGTGGCGGGGGATGAGGTGGACTGGACCAAGCAGAAGGCGACCGTGACAGGGAAGGGTCGAAGGAAATACGACTGGAAATCGCCCGGCACCGCTCATGAGTGGAAACAGGTCGGTGAGAAGGAACCCGTTGACTGGCTCAGAGCTACCGACGGACAGCTCTCCAAGTCACGCAAGATCATCAAGGAGACCCGCCTGGTGTGGGGGACGCGCTGGGACAATCCCCTCCAGATGGCCCTCGACATGGATCCTCCGCCCCAGGTCATCTACTTCATGACGGATGGTTCGGCCAGGGGGTCGGACAAGTGGTCGCGCGAGATCGGAGCCAGGGCCAGGAGCCGTGGAATCAAGATCAATTGTGTGGCCATGATGCAGCCCAAGGCGCACGATGACATGGAGGATCTTGCCAAGAGAACCGACGGTCACTTCACCATCGTCATGCAGGGTGGACAGCGAAAGAAGGTGCGCTAGATCCCCCGCTTCCCTCCTGAATCAATTCGGGGTATGCTGCGGTGGCAACGTTGCTGCAGAGTTGCACGATTTGCTTCGTTTCGGCGGCCTGCAGGCACTGGTCGGCCAGGGTTGAGCACTTCTCAAAATCGAGCAGGCGGACAGCCTGTTTCACCAGCGGGGCGAGGGGAGCGCCCACCGAGAGTTCATCCACGCCGAGTCCCACCAGGAGGGGAAGCAATATCAGGTCGCTCGCCATTTCGCCACATACCCCGGTCCAGATGTTATGCTGAGAAGCCCCGTCGATGACCATTTTGATCAATCGGACGATACCCGGGTGGGCGGAGCGATAGAGTTTTGCGACGCGAGGGTTCACGCGATCGACCTCTACCGTGTACTGCACCAGATCGTTGGTTCCGATGGAAAAAAAGTCGACCTCGGAGGCGATGTCGGCGGCGATCATTGCGGCGGAGGGGACTTCGATCATGGCGCCCACCGCGATATTCTGGTTGAACTCCACTCCGCGGGCAGTGAGTTCCGCTACACACTCAGCCAGCAGGCTCTTGGCCTGTTTTACCTCCCCGAGCCCGGAGATGAGGGGAAACATGAGCCCGACCCGGCCCGCGGTGCCGGCGCGCAGAATGGCGCGCAGCTGTTCCTTGAAGAGGTCCTTGCGGTCGAGAGAGAAGCGGATGCCTCTCCAGCCGAGGAAGGGATTCGGTTCCGGTTCGCTCAGGGGTTCCCCGGGAAGCTTGTCGCCCCCGGCGTCCAGGGTTCGGAAGATCACTTCGCTGGGTGCGGCGCGTCGTGCCACCCGCGAGTACAGCGCGGCTTGCTCCTCCTCATAGGGGCATTCCTCTTTCTCCAGCAGAAAAAACTCGGTCCGGAACAGGCCCACCCCCTCCGCCCCCGAGCGGTTCACCAGATCCAGCTCATCCTCGGACTTGATGTTGGCAGAGAGGATGATTGCGTGTCCGTCGGTGGTGATCGCCTTCAGATCGCGCAACTTATCGAGTTCGGCCCGCCGGCGCTGGTGCTCTTCTTCCAGTTCGCGATATCTGGCGACCGTTTCCGGGGTAGGATTGGAGATCAATTTGCCCTCGTATCCGTCGAGGATACAGGAATCGAGGGCGTGCAGGTTGAAGACAGCGTTGCGCAGGCCCACCACCGCGGGAATACCCAGGGAACGGGCGAGGATGGCGGTGTGGGAGGTGACGCTGCCCTGTTCGGTTGCGAATCCCAGTACCTGGTGCCGGTTCATGGTCGCGGTGGCGGAGGGGCTGAGATCGTAGGCTACAAGGATGTGCAGGTGATCAGGATCGTCGGAAGCGGGTTCCTCGTGTTCCGTGTCAAAATTGCGCAGGACCCGTTGGCAGACATCCTCGATGTCGGTAGTGCGGTCGCGCAAAAAGGGGTCGGGGATGCGCCGCATCGACTCAAGCTGGTTCTGCATCACTGCGTAGAAGCAGTATTCGGCATTCTGCCGTCGTTCCTCGATGGCCTTGGGCACGCCCGTGAGCACAATCGGGTCCTCCAGGACCAGCATGTGGGCCTCGAAGATACGTCCTTCCTCGTTTCCGGAGAGGGACTCCATGTGTTCACGGAGACCTTTAAGTTGCCCGTGGGTGCGGCGCAGGGCGTCTTCGAACCTTTCGGTTTCGCGGGCCACGTTGGCGATGGGATAGACGTCGGGAGCCGAAAATCCCCGGGCGACTACATGGATCGGGCCGAACACGATCCCGCCTGAGACAGGAGTCCCCGCATAGACCATTTCCTTCCTGACTCTGCCCATTGGCCCGAGTTTGACGGGCGGGCGAGGGCTGGTCAATGCCGACAGGATTCACCTGAGAACGATCAGATTTCCTCGAAGTTTCGGTTCACCAAATCTTCCAGAGCTTTCATAGCATCCTGAGCGTCAGATCCTTCTACGATTATATTGATGACGGAGCCATGACCGGCCGCCAGCATCATCAGGCCCATGATGCTCTTTCCGTTCACCTCTTCACCGTCCTTTTCCACCCGGATATCGGCTTCGAACTTACTTGCCGTCTTCACGAATTGGGCCGCAGGCCGGGCGTGAATTCCGAGTTTATTGGATATGGTGAGTTCCTTGCTGGTCATAGACAACATCTCAGCACCGGAAGTTTAGGTGGCAGCCCGGTTCGGAGGGAAGGCAAAACTCCCCGCCGTTCGTGAAGAACTGGTCATTAGCTTCATCGAACTTGAATTTCTGGGTGTTCAATCCGCCGATGCGGGTCATTTCGGGGAAGGAAGCTCCAGAATCCCGGCCTGAGAACGGGAGCGGACCGCTTTGCCCGGGGGGCAGTTCACCCGGGGTGGATCCACTGCAATCCGCGGAGGTTGGGAAAGTGGCTCGCCCCCTCGAAAAACGACTCTGCTTCCGGGTGCGGACGATGGCGGGAATGAGGGTTTTGACCAGGGGATTGCCGGACTCGCGGCTCCTCAGATTGCCGGGTCGTTGCTCTGCATTTTGGCGAGGAGCTTCTGGTTGAACTCGTCGGCCATGTCGTAGCCGAGGCGGCGTAGTTGCAGGTCAAGGGCGGCCACCGTCACGAGGCGGGCGGTGTCGCGTCCGGCGGCCACCGGAATCTCCACGTGGGGAATCGAGTGGTCGAGGATGACATGGCCTTCGCGGTGTAGGCCCAGACGATCAACATTGTTGAGGTCGCGTTCGTCCTTCAGGGTGATCACCAGGTCGAGTCGTTTTTCCGGGCGGATGGAGGAAAGTCCGTAGAGGTTGGCTGCGTTGATGATGCCGATACCGCGCATCTCGATGTAGCCGCGGGCCAGATCCGGACAGGAGGCGATCAATTCGTCGCCGTGGCGTTTTATGCGAACCATGTCGTCCGCTACGAGAGCGCCACCCCGTTCGAGGAGACCAATGGCGGTTTCGCTTTTTCCTGATCCGCTGCTGCCAATGATGAGGATGCCCACGCCGCGGAAGTCGACCATGCAACCGTGCAGGGTGGTCGATTCCGAGAACTCCTGTTCGAGGAGAATGGAGGCGAGGTTGAGGAACTGCATGGTCACCATCGGGGTGCGGAAGATGGTGAGCTTGTACTCGGAAGCGATGGCCAGCAGTTCGTCGGGAAGGATGTGATCGCGGGAGGTTACG
>JAAZXD010000094.1 GCA_014240355.1 Roseibacillus sp.
CAGCACGGGCACGGCCATGCTGAAAGTCAGGGCAACAGCCAGGAGACGACCGCGAAGAATTCTTTTCATGCTGGTGAGGGAAGTCCCTTTAGTTTCGTTGCCAACGATGCCCGGATCAAGCGAATTGCTCCCTTAATCCTGACGGTCATGAAACCTCGACCGCTGTTCCTCGGTGGGGAGCAGGCAGCTTTCCCCGCCCCTCAACCGATACCGGTTGCGGGCCACCAGGCCGTAGCACCAATCCCGCAGGAAGCGAGGCACCCAAAGCCCAAGGGCGGCCAGGAGCCCATATCGGGGCAACCGCGTTCCGATGCGCAGGGCGGCCGTGCTCCGCTCGGAGAGGTGTCCGTCCTCGAGCAGGTACATGGTGTCCAGTCCCGGTTCGTCCACCCCGTGATCACGCAACAGCCGTCGCCCTGCCTTTGACTGGATCGAAGCAAAGTGGAAGAGCCCCTGGCGATCCCGCTTCAGGATGAACTGAATGGCGGCCGTGCAGAAACCGCACTCTCCATCGTAGAGAATCACCCTCATGTCTTTGTCCGCTTAATCCCCTCCCGGGAACTCTTCAAGGACCGTTACCACATGATCCTGCATCTCCCGCGTAAGCTCGGGATAAATCGGCAGGCTCAGCGCTTCTGTTGCCAGCAGGTGAGCTGTTTCGTTCCCCGTCCGGCTCCTCTCTGGAAGGTTGGTGAAGCACTCCTGCTGATCCATCGTGAGGGGATAATAGATCTCACATCCTATCCCGTGGGTGCCGAGATGCTCCCTGAGGGCGTCGCGCCGGCCCTCCCCGCGCACCCGCAGGGTAAACTGATTCCAGATATGCTCGTTGTGTTCGCAGCAGGTGGGCAGGACGACCCGGGCCTCACCCGGGGATTCTTCCCGATCGTCGCCGCAGCAGCAGCGCGCCGGGGCCACCACCACCCCTGGGAGGGCGGACAACTTTCCCGTGTAGTAGGCGGCATTCTCCTGCCGGGCCCTGGTGTAGTCGCCGTAACGGCGCAGCTTGACCCTGAGGAGGGCGGCCTGCAGCGGATCGAGGCGGAAATTCCCCCCCACTTCCCGGTGGAAATATTTCGGCTTGGACCCGTGCATGCGTAAGATCCGGGCCCGCTCCGCGAGGTCGTCGTCGTTGCACACCACCATCCCGCCGTCACCGAACCCGCCCAGGTTCTTGGAGGGGAAAAAGCTGTAGGTCCCGAAGTCCCCCATCGCGCCACAGCCGCGCCCCCTGTAGCGCGCCCCGATGGCCTGCGCTCCATCCTCGATGACGTGGAGATTGTGTTCCCGGGCCAGCGTCATGACGGCATCCATTTCCGCGGATTGGCCGAAGAGGTGGACCGGGATGATGGCCTTGGTGCGCTGCGTCACCTTGCGGGCCGCATCATCGGGGTCCAGGTTGAAGCACCCCGGACAGGCATCCACGAAGACCGGGGTTGCCCCCGTCCGGGAAATGCACCCGGCTGTCGCAAAGAAGGTGAAGGCGGGACAGAGCACCTCATCACCCGGACCAATATCAAGCGCCATGAGAGCCACCAGGATGGCGTCCGTCCCGGACGTCACTCCAATCCCGTGCCGGGCTCCCACGAACTCGGCCACCTCTGCTTCCAGGGCTTCCACCTCGGGGCCCATGATGAAACGGCCCGAATGGAGCACCCGGGTGAAGGCCGCCGTCAGTTCTTCTTCCAGGGGAAGATTCTGCGCGTTGACGTCGAGGAGAGGAACTTTCATGAGTCGTTTCAAGGATTCATTAAAGATCGAGCACAGGAGGCATTGGAACCGCCCTTGATAAACGTGCTCCCGCGGAGTGGCTCAGCGGGACTGTCGGTCAGTCATTCGTTCGGCGTTCCAGGTAGGCCGGCAGGAGTTCCACAATCTCCGCTTCCCATTCGGCCGGCATCTTCCTGTTGTATGCAGTGGACTCGTAGTTGATCTCCTCCCACTCCCCCGTCCGGGCCCGCTCAATCGCGGTCACGAGCATGTCAATCTGGGTCTCATAAAGGCGCTCGGACAAGTCGAAGATCGTATCATCCGTGAACAGGGGAATCTCCCGCCGCTCCAGAAGGCGGCCGGCATCCACCCGATGGTCGATAAGGTGTGAGGTCACCCCCAGCGGCACATCCTTACGAATGGACCAGAAGAGGGCATCCAACCCCCGCACCTCGGGAATCAGGCCGGGGTGAAAATTGATGATGCCGGTCGAGAAGCGATCGATCACCGGACGCTTCAGAATGCGCGCGCCCGAAATCACTCCAATGGTGGGCTTGATCGCATCGAGGAGATCGTTGATCTGATTCCCCTGATGCGGAACCACATGGTAATGGGCCCCAATCGCCTTGGCCACCTTTGCGGGTTCGATCAGGGCCCCGTGGCGCAGCTTCGAACGGATTGAACTTGGTGCAACGTTAAGCTTCACCGGATCAGCCGCCAGCACATGCCCCACAGAGACCCCTTCCGCGAAAAGACGGAAGAGGAAATCCTGCGTCTTCCGGTGGGGAAAGTTATAGGCCAGGACTACCACTGAATCCGTCATTGCAGGAGCCTCCTTTCTCATCGGCTCGCGGCCGGGGGTGCCGGGTAATCACTCATTCCGCTCAATGCATCATGATACGTTCCAGCACCGTTACAACCGCCAGACCGTTTCGTCCGTCCGAGATCGGCACCTTCCGGGTCTTGATGCAGTCAAGGAAATGGTCAAGTTCGATACGCAGGGGCGGTCCGCTCCCCTCGAAGACCACCTCACTTCCCTCGTCAACGCTTTCGAGATCGTCATTGATCCGCTTGCGGTGCAGGGTGACCGTGGCGGCGGCCTCATCGTAGACCACCATTCCCTTCTCGCCGATGATGGTGAGTTGTCGGCGGTTGGCTGGCCAGAGCCATGAGTTGTGCAGGTGAGCCTTGATCCCATCGAGGAATTCCATATGCACGTAGACATCGTCCTCCACCTTCTCCTGGAGCCCGCAATGGCCCGAGGCGAAGACGTGGCGCGGTTGACTGCCGACCAGATAGAGGAGCACCGCGATATCATGCACCCCGAGACTCCAGGTGACATTCTCAATATAGCGGGCCCTCCCCAGCTTCTTCCGCTCCTGGTGGAGATGGTAGATCTTCCCGATCTTCCCTTCACCGAGGAACCGCTTGATAAACTGAATCGGCGGCTGATAGAGCAGGAGATGACCCACCATCAGGATGCGCTCGTGGGTCTCCGCCAGATTCACCAACTCTTCGGCTTCGCCCGAGGTGAGCGTCATCGGCTTCTCGACGAAGACGTCCTTCCCCGCCCGCAGGCTGGCGGCCACCAGTTCGAAGTGGGTCGGCACCGGCGTCGCGATCGCGACCGCATTGCAGTCTCCTGCGATGAGGTCGCGGCCGCTTGAAAATATTTCCGCGGAGGGCGCGATGTCCCGGACCGCCTGCCGGTTGGCTTCGACTGGATCCGCAACCTCACTGAGGACCCCCATCTCCAGAAAGTTTCTCACCAGGTTTTTCCCCCAGTGTCCGGCTCCAATGACTCCTACTTTCATGGTTCTTTTCCTGCCTGGCAGCAGACTCAGGATCCCAGCACGTCATGCATGCGCACCACGCCCTGCAGCCGCCCTTCTTCATCCGTCACGGGAACCGCATACACCTTACGCTGCGGATTTTCCATGACGTCGAGCACGCGGGACAAGCGTTCGTCCGCCCTGATCGTCACCGGAGCGGTGGTCATCATGGCATCGGCCCGGGCTTCGTAGCGCTTCTCCATGACCGCCCGTCGCACATCCCCGTCCGTGATCACACCCAGGATCCTGTCTTCCGCGTCGAGGACACACACCAGGCCCAGGGGAAACCTGGTGAGGGCCGTCACGATCTCATCCAGGCTCGCCCTTTCTCCAAGGACCGCCACGTCAGGACGGGGTTGCATGACGTCCCCGGCGCTCAGGAGGAGGCGGCGGCCGAGGACCCCCCCGGGATGGAGAACCGCGAATTCCTCCTCTCCGAAACCGCGCTCCGCCTGCAGGGTGGCGGCCAGAGTGTCCCCCGCCACCAGCGCGACGGCCGTGCTGCACATGGGCGCAAGATTGAGGGAATCCCCCTCTTCCCCGATCTCAATCGGAATGACAAGGTCCAGGTGGCGAGCCAGGGAGCTGGCCGGCTTGCCCAGCAAGCCAATGGTCTGCACTCCGATGGTCCGCAGGCTGGGCATCATGCGCAGGAGTTCCTCCGTCTCCCCGCTGTTTGAAACAAGGAGCACCACATCTCCTCCGCACACCACGCCCATGTCCCCGTGCAGGGCCTCCGCCGCATTGAGGAACACCGCAGGGGTCCCGGTGGAGGCGAGGGTGGCCGCGGTCTTGTGTCCGATGATGCCCGATTTACCCACCCCGGTGACGACAACCTTGCCCTCGCTCCGGAGAATGAGATCAGCCGCCTGACGCACCCTTTCCCCGGCTGCGCCCTGAAAGCGCTCAAGGGCATCTGTCACCGCATTAATCAGCTTGTGAAACGGCTCGTTCTTCATGGGATCACTCTGCTTTTCAGGTCTTCCTTCCAGCCCTTCCTGCCCCCTGGCTAGGCCTTCACCACCTGACCCTCGCGTGGCGTCAGGCCAGCCCGGGCAATGGCGTTGCGGGTGTCGATCACGAGATCCGCAGATTCAAGGAGACCTGCCAGGTCAAAGACCCGGTGATTGGTGGCAATCAGGACGCAGTCGAAACCCGCGATGATTTCCGGAGTCCCCTCCACCGACCTGGCACCCGTCCAGCGCGCATGCTCACGGGTCGGGATGATTTCCGGGATGTGAGGATCGTAGTAGGCAACCTCCGCCCCCAGATCGGCCAATTCGTCCATCAGGGCAAAGGTCGGCGATTCCCGCATGTCGTCAACGTTCTCCTTGTAGGCCAGTCCCATGAGGAGGATGCGGCTGCCCTTCACCGACTTGGAACGCTGGTTGAGGGCCTCCATCGTGCGCTGCACCACCCAGTGCGGCATACTGGTGTTGATTTCTCCCGCCAATTCGATGAAGCGCGTGTGCACGCCATACTCCCGCGCCTTCCAGGTCAGGTAATAGGGATCGATGGGGATGCAGTGCCCGCCCAGGCCCGGTCCGGGGTAGAACGGCGTGAACCCGAAAGGCTTGGTCGCAGCCGCCTCAATCACTTCCCAGATGTCAATGCCCATCCCATCGGCGGCCACCTTCAATTCGTTCACCAATCCGATGTTCACGGCCCGGTAGATATTCTCCAGCAGCTTGGCGAACTCGGCCACCTGGGTGGAACGCACCGGAACCACCTCCGAAACCACCGCCTGATAGAGGGCCTGCCCCACCCGGGCACAGTCCTCGGTGATTCCCCCGACCACCTTGGGAATCATGGTGGCCGAGAAGTCGGGATTGCCGGGATCCTCCCGCTCCGGGGAGTAAACCAGGAAGATGTCCGTGCCGACCACCAGTCCCCGCTTCTCGATGAGGGGTCGCAGTTCCTCGTCCGTGGTCCCGGGATAGGTTGTGCTTTCCAGGCTCACCACCTGCCCGGGTCGCAAATGCGGCACGAGACTCTCCATGGTGCTGAGGACAAAGCTGAGATCGGGCTCAAAATGTTCGTCAAGGGGCGTGGGCACACACATGATGAGCGCGTCCGCGCGACTGGCCTCCTAGAAAGCCGTGGTGACTTCCAGCTTCCCGCTCTCGACGGCCTCCGCAATAGACCCGCTCGGAATGTGCTCGATGTAACTCTCCCCTGCCCGGAGGGAATCGATCTTCTTCCGGTCGATGTCTATCCCCATCACCTGGAAGCCCCGGCTCACGAAGCCGAGGATCAGGGGGAGCCCGACGTAACCCAGGCCCACCACCCCGATCACAGCGGAACCATTCTCTATCTTTTTCAGGGTCTGGTCTGTTAGTTTCATCTCTTTCATCTCTTTCAACTCTTCTTTGACTACAGGATCATCCCGGCTCCCACCGTCTCGTTGGTGCCGGGATCAATCAGGATGAATGATCCCGTCTGCCGGTTACGACGATAGGCATCGTGCAGGAGAGGGACCGCCGTGCGCAGCCGGATGCGCCCGATCTCGTTCAATTGGAAAGACTCCACCTCTTCGATCTTATGGAGGGTGTCGATATCGACCTGATAACGGATCTCCTCCACCACCGCCTTTGTTTCCCGGGTGGTGTGCCGCAGGACATATTTGCCACGGGAACGCATCGGCGTCTGCGAAAACCAGCAGATCATGGCATCGATATCCTGATCGATCTTGGGCTGGTTGTTGGGCTTGGCGATCATGTCCCCCCGGGAGAGATCGATCTCATCCTCCAGAGTGAGGCAGACCGACTGGGGTGAATAGGCCTCGCTCTTCTCCCCGTCCGCGGCATGAATCCCCTTCACCCGGGTGGTGAAGCCCGACGGCAGGACCGCCACTTCATCACCCGGCTTGAAGACGCCCCCGGCGACCCTCCCCGCATACCCCCGGAAATCGTGCCACTGGTCGCTCTGCGGCCGGATCACCCACTGGACCGGAAAGCGCGCATCCACATGATTCTCCTCCCCGCCGATGTAGACGTTTTCAAGATGGTAGAGCAGGGACGGTCCCTCATACCAGGGCGTCCTCTCCGAACGATCCACCACGTTATCCCCCTCCAGGGCCGAGATCGGGAGGGACTGGATCCCGATGATGCCATCAAGGCGGGAGGCAAAGGATTCATACTCCCCCACGATGTTCTCGTAGACTTCCTGCGAGTAGTCCACCAGGTCCATCTTGTTGACCGCCACCACCAGGTGCTGGATACGCAACAGACTGGCGATGAAGGAATGACGCTTGGTCTGCTCAATCACGCCCTTGCGCGCATCGATAAGGATGATGGCCAGGTTGGCGGTGGATGCACCGGTCACCATGTTGCGGGTGTACTGGATATGCCCCGGGGTATCCGCGATGATGAACTTGCGCTTTGGAGTCGCAAAATAGCGGTAGGCCACGTCAATCGTGATCCCCTGCTCACGCTCCGCCCGCAACCCGTCGGTCAGCAACGCCAGATTGACATGCTCGTCGCCCCGCTTCCGTGAGCTTTCCTCGATCGCCTCAAGCTGATCTTCGAAAATCGACTTGGAGTCGTAGAGAAGCCGTCCAATCAGGGTCGATTTCCCATCGTCAACCGAGCCAGCGGTGGTGAATCTGAGTAAGTCCATTCCGTATGTGTTGAGTTGCAGGCCTTCGTTCCGCCTCCCGACTGCATTCATGTCCAGGCCATGAACTGCGGGCGACGGCTGAAATCGCCCCGTTAAAAGTATCCTTCCTTCTTCCTGTCCTCCATCGCCGTTTCCGAGCGCTTGTCGTCAGCCCGGTTGCCGCGCTCGGTCTGCCGGGCGGCCGCAACCTCCTCGATGATCCGGTCCATGGTGTCGGCGCCCGATTCCACCGCGCCGGTGATGGTGGCATCCCCCATCGTCCGGAAGCGGATCAACTTCTTTTCGACGGTCTCCCCCTCGCGCGGCTGCACGAACTCCGACACTGCCAGAATGGTGCCGCCGCGGGTGATCGTTTCGCGTTCGTGGGCATAGTAGAGGCTGGGCAGCTCGATGCCTTCCTGCTGCATGTACATCCACACGTCCATCTCAGTAAAATTGGAGAGCGGAAAGATGCGGAAATGCTCGCCCTCATGCTTCCTCCCGTTGAAGACATTCCAGAGTTCAGGTCTTTGGTTCTTGGGATCCCACTGCCCGAAATCATCCCGGTGCGAAAAGAAGCGCTCCTTGGCCCGGGCCTTCTCCTCGTCACGTCGGCCACCTCCCAGCGCGGCATCGAAGCCGTGCTCCTCGATGGTGTCCAGAAGAGTAGTGATCTGCAGGCTGTTGCGCGAGGCATTGGCTCCCTTCTCCTCCTGCACGCGCCCTTCATCGATGGCCTTCTGGACCGACCCGACAACCAGACGCGCCCCCATCTTTTCGGCAAAGGCATCGCGGTAGTCGATGGTTTCCCTGAAGTTGTGGCCGGTGTCAATGTGCACCAGCGGAAAGGGAAGACGGGCCGGCCAGAAGGCCTTGCGGGCGAGGTGAGCCATCACGATGGAATCCTTCCCGCCCGAGAAGAGCAGGGCCGGATTCTCAAATTGGGCCGCCGTTTCCCGCAGCAGAAAGATGGCTTCGGCTTCGAGTTGCTCAAGGTGACTGAGGTGGTAGTCAGGCATGTCGCTCTTTGGTGAAAGGAATCGGACCGTTCAGCTCCCTGAAGGGCCGGAGAGATGGTCGAGGAGGATCCGGGCACACTCCTCCGCGCCGTGGGTGTCGGTATCGAGCACCAGTTCGGCTTCGTCTCCGGGTTCTTCAAATTCGCTGTCCCTGCCCGTGAACTGCTCGATCTGTCCGGCCTCCGCCCTGGCGTAAAGTCCCTTCGGATCACGTTCGGCACAGGTCGCATACCCGGCCTTGACGAAGACTTCCCGGAAGTCCTCTCCGATGATTCCCCGGGCCAGGGCCCGCAGGTCCCGGCGGGGCGTGATGACCGAAACGAAGGTGATGATTCCCTGCTCCGCAAAGAGCCTGGCCACCTCTGCATTACGCCGGATGTTCTCCGCCCGGTCGTCATCCGAGAATCCCAGGTTCCGGTTGAGCCCGGAGCGCAGGTTGTCGCCGTCCAGGATGGTCGTGAAACGTCCCTCCTGGGACAACGCACGCTCCGCGAGGTTCGCGATGGTCGACTTCCCGGATCCGGAAAGGCCATAGAGCCAGAGCACCGCACCCTGCTGGTCCAGAAGCCGTTCCTTGTCCTTCCGTTCCAGGAAGCGATGAAATTCAGGGTGTATGTTGGTTGCGGCCATGAAGTCGGTGGACACGGTTCACGAGCGGCTGGCGGCCTCGCGAATCATCCCGCGGGGCACGATTTGCCATAGTCGTTCGTGCAGATAGTAGACGAGGAACTTGGCGAAAAACTCGATTCCCCCAATGGCGAGGGCAGGCCTGATATCGCGGTAGACCAGCCAGGCGATCAGGATGGTGGTAATGGTCGCGATCACCCGCCAGCTCAGCGCCTTCAGCAGGCTCCGCACGTTGGACTCCTTCTGCATCTCACTTTCCATCGTCATTTCTCCAGGGGATATTTCTTGAAATCCATCAACTGGGGGAGGATCGCGAAGATGAATCCAGCATTGTTGATCGAGTAGCGGCGCCAGAGGCGACGGGGTTCCTGACACAGGCGGAAGAGCCATTCGAGGCCCCTGCGCTGCATCCAGCGGGGAGCCTGGTTCACCCTGCCGGTGTGAAAGTCAAAAGCCGCCCCCACGCCGAGCATCATCAGGCCATGGTCCCACCCGGCACAGAGATCCGGGTGACGGGCCAGGAAGCCGTGCATGAAACGTTCCTGCTTGGGAGTGCTCAGGCCCACCCAGAAAAAGTGGGGTCGGTTTTCCTGCAGCTGTTCCACGAGGTCCCGTTCCTCCCGGTCTGTCAACTCCCGGAACGGGGGGCACTCGACCCCGACCACCCGGGTGCCCGGAAACCGCTTCTGCATGCGTCCGCCCAGTTCGGCGGCCACTCCCTGATTGCCTCCCCAGAAGAAATGCCCGCGACCACTTCCGGCGCTGGCGCGCACCACATCAATCATCAGATCGGGGCCGTAGACGCGACCCACGGAATCGTGTCCGTTCCAGTGGGCCATCCAGACCATGGGCATCCCGTCCGGGGTTGATAGGTAGGAGCGATTGTGGATGCGCTTGAGTTCCACGTCGCGCTGCGACTCCATCACTCCGTGCACTCCTGTCACCGTGACGTAACCGCTGAATCCCTTCCGGTCCGCACCCTCAAGCACCTCTTTTACTGCACGGGGCATGTTCAGGG
>JAAZXD010000095.1 GCA_014240355.1 Roseibacillus sp.
CTTCTTTCTCGAGACGCCGTAGCAGGAAGGCATCGATGGGGTTACGGACCAGGGAAGAGGCCTTGACCGCGGGGACAGTGGGCCGCTCCGTCTTTTGCCAGGCCCAATGCTCCTCGTAGGCTGCCCCCGCCGCGATCCAGTCCTTAAGCAGGTTTTTCTGGGTCAGGGAGAGCGAACGTTTTGACTTATGCGGGGGCATTTGTTCGTCGTCATCCTTAGAGAAGATCCGGGCCAGCAGTTCGCTTTCCTCCGGCTTGCCCGGGACGATGGCGGCCCCCGTCTCCCCGCCCCTGGTGGCGCCTTCAAGGGTGTCCAGGCGCAGTTTTGACTTGCGCGCCTTTTGATCCGGGCCGTGACAGTGGAAGCAGTTTTCCGCCAGAATGGGCCGGATCTCGCTTTGAAAATCCGGCTGCTCGCCAGCCGTCACGCTCAGCGGCAGGAGAAGCAGGAGAGATGCCGGAAGGCGCATGGCAAGTGGTTTGTAGGCCTTGGTTGTGAGGTTCGCAAGGATGGAGCTGGTCAGGGGTCTTGGTTCCATCGTTTTCTTCAATGTTTGGATTGAACTTATCCGCTCCCGCAAGCCGGTATTTTCAGGCATGCTCTTAATTGCATGAGCGCATCGCACCGTGAATTGAGCTGGGTCCTGCTCATGCCGCCTCTGGTGGTGCCGACCCTGGGGACCCTGCTCTACTTTGTCGTCTTTCCGGAGGGAGGCCTTGGAACCTCAATCTACACGGGGACCAAGCTCTTCACTCTGGTTTATCCCTTTCTCTTCCTGAGGCAGATCGGCCTGGGCGGGATTATCCGGAGGCGGCGTCACGATCCCTCCGTCCGGTGGCCACGATGGGGGACCGTGCTGCTTACGGGACTGGCGACCGGACTGGCCATTGCGGCAGTGGGGTTCGTGTTCATGCTGACCCCCCTGGGAGACATTGTGCGCGAGGGGGCAGGCAGGGTGTCGGACAAAGCGGAAGGAATGGGCCTCAAGGATCACTTCATCCTCTTTGCCATCTTTGTCTCTGTGATCCACTCTGCCCTGGAAGAGTTCTATTGGCGTTGGTTTACATACGGTCAACTGCAACGCAAGATGAGTCGCTGGGCTGCCCATATCGTGGCGGCGGTGGCCTTCGGGGGACACCACCTCATCGTCACACTGCAGTTTTTCGACATCGCCCTCGCGGTTTTACTGACGGTCTGTGTGGTGGTGGGAGGCTTTATCTGGAGCCTGATGTATGAGAGGCAGGGAACGGTGATAGGATCCTGGATCAGTCATCTCTGTGTGGATGTCATGCTCATGGTGATTGGGTTCCAGCTGGTCATGGGAGCTTGATGGTTCGCGGCGGGGCGGGGATTTGTCTGCGCTTCCGTGTTGATGGATGAGGGCCGGGCTGCTTGATTTGCGCCCAAGTGGTGAGGGAAACAAACAGAGGGCAGCGCATGAGCTGGCCATCGATGGTGGCCGCGCTGGGCGTCCCCCTGCTCTGTGCTCTGGCCTACGTGGTCTGGTTTCCCCATGGCAACGGTGGACGCAGTGTCTGGTTCGCGACCAAGATTTGGATCCTGGTTTATCCTCTCTTCTTCTTCGGTCTGATTGGTCTCGGTGGTCTCACCCGGCGGGAAGACCGGCCCGCAACCTGGCCGTCCTGGAAAGTGGTGATTCTCACCGGGGTTTTGATCGGGGTGGGTGTTGCGCTTGTCGGTTGGCTCATGGTCATCACGCCTGTGGGTGATATCGTGAAGGCCAATAGTCACAACCTGGTTGAGAAGGCCAGGGGACTCGGTTTCGCCACGAAGGGGCGTTTCCTCATGGTGGCGGCTTTCATCACCCTTTTGCATTCTGCGATGGAGGAATACTACTGGCGCTGGTTCGTCTACGGGCACCTGCGACAGATGGTGGGTCACTGGCCCGGACACCTCGTCGCGGCTCTTGCCTTCACCGGACATCACCTCGTTCTCACGAGCGTCCTCTTCCCGTTGCCCCTTGCGCTTTTTCTGTCCTTCATCGCATGCCTCGGCGGGTTGATGTGGACGCTCATGTATGAATGGCAGGGCACCGTTCTTGGGTGCTGGATCAGCCATCTGGTGGTGGACGCCTTCCTCATGATTGTGGGCTATCGTCTCATCATGGGTGCGGGAATCTGACGATCGTCCCGCTTGGCACGGCTGGTGCGGACGGAAAGCTGGTGGAGTCTGTGGAGGGGAAAAGAGCCTCGGAGAATTGAGAGTGGTGGGCTCAGTTCCTTGACTGCAGATAAGCGACAAGGTCGCGGACCTGCTGGTCACTCATCCGGTCGAGAAGCCCTTCCGGCATGACGGATACGGGAGCACGGCTCTGATGGGCCAGGTCCTTGCGGGCAACCACGGTCCTGATCCCGGCCAGGTCCTTGATAGTCACCGTACGCTCACTGGCATCGGCAAGGAATCCGGTGAGCACGGCGGGCGGGGCGTCTCCCACCGGGCGGAGGGTGAGGGTGGCGAGTTCAAAACCTTCCCGGATCCCGAGGTTGGGATCAACGATTGCCGGGACGAGGTAGTCGAGGTTTTTCATTTCATAGCCCGTAAGATCGGGCCCGATGTCGCGACCCTGGTCGCCGAACTTGTGACAGGTTGCACAGTGGGCGCCGAAGAGTTGACGTCCGCGCCCGGCCTCTCCCCCGGGAGCCTTGGCAGAGAGGAGGGCCTTGACTTCCCTGATGCGGATCGCCTTGGCGGCATCGGACAGGCGAATGGCGCCAAAATGCCTGGTGATCAATGGCCCGATACGTTCGTCTTCGTAGGTCGCCATCAGGAGCAGGCTGTCGCGGCCGATCGTTTTCTTGTCGATCATTCCCGCGTCCACGGCGGTGAGGAGGAGGTGAGCCCAGGCCGGTCGGCTGGCAAGGAGCGACTGGGCGACCTGCCGGAGGTCACCCTGGAGCCGGGGGTAGAAGGTGAGCAAGGTCGAGGGGATCTCCCTACTTGCATACCTCCGGAGGGCAGTGAGGGCTGCCAGACGGACCGGGGGCTCATTTTTTTCTTCGCGGAAGAGTGAGAGAAAAATCTCCTCCGAGGGAGCGTCGCCGAGTTCTCCCAGGGACTTGATGAACTCAAGCCGTTGGGCGACCGGGGTTTTTCGATCAGCCAGCAGGGGGCGGGCGGCGGCCAGGGCTTGTGGACTTTTCAGGCGCAGGGACAGGCGGATGACCGAGTCGGTCACGGGCTGGTTCTTCCAGATCGTGGCCACTGCGGCATCCAGTTCGGGAGGAACCGGTTCGAGGGAGGTTCCTTCGAGGGCCTGTTCCATTCCGCGGATGAGAGCCTCAAGGTGCTTCGTTCCGGCCGCCTTTTCCAGCAGCCATGCGCACATCCGAAGGCTCTCCGGGCTCCGCTCCGCCATGTAACGGCGTCCGATGCGTTCGCGGAGGACTTTCTCGAAAAGCGGCGTATCCCAGAAGCCCGCGTAGGACAGGAGCTCCCTGGCCCGGTCGGGATGCCGGGTGATCAGGGCTTCCATTGCCCACCAGAGCTGTAGTGGGATGAATGGATCCTCTGAGAATTCACCGCGGCTGGCGAGGCCCTCGATAAGATGACGATCCCCAAGACGCTGGGCGGAGGAAGCGAGCTGGGAAACAACTTCCGGGTGGCTGGCCTTGCGGGCCAGCGGGTGGAGGACGGTGCCAAGGTTGATTCCGTTGTCAGCAGCCACGCGAATCACCCATCTTTGCAGGTCCGGATTGGGGATATCGAGAACTGTGGTGAAGAACTCAGTCATGGCCGGGCCCTCGGTTTTTTCCAGGCCCAATCCCTGGATAACCCACAGGGCCTCCAACGCCCGCTGATCGCGTTCCTCCGGATTTCCCGGATTTCGGGTGAAGGCGTCCATGAGCAAATGCCGGACGGAGTCATCATCGCGTTGGACAAGGAGGCGCCGGGCATGGCGACGTGCCCACTGATTGCGTTCGAAGAGCACCTTCACCAGATCTACCGATGACAACTCACCGAGATCCCTGATCGGGCCGGGTTTGGCGTCCCGGGCGCGGATGCGGTGGATGCGGCCGTTGCTGCGGTCCCAGTTGTCGCGGGGATCGACGTGGGTGATGCGGGCGTCGTAGAAATCAGCCACGTAAATGGCGCCTTCCGGTCCGACGGCGCAGTGCACCGGACGGAACCACTTGTCTCCGGTCTGCATCGGGTTTTCCTCTTCCACCGTCCTGAAGGTGCTGCCATGTGAGTCCATCCGCAGGGCGTGGATCTTGTTGCCGAGCGAGTTGGGCCCGACCAGGCGCCCCTCCAGGCTCGGGATCGCACCGCTGCTGTAGCGAATCCACTGGTGCACGAGGCGGGTCTTCTCCCCCTCGATCGGCATGCCGAAGAAATGTCCGAAGGTGTAGGGGTTGGTGTGGGGTCCGTGTTTGCCGAAACCTTTCTGATAGTAGCCGCCCTGTACGAAATGGACGGCTTGCTGAGTGCCGTTGGTTCCCGAATAGAGCCGCCCCTGGTCGTCGAAATTGACACCGAAGTTGTTCCAGCCGCCCTCAGCGAAAAGCTCAAAGACATGGCGGGCAGGATGGTAGCGCCAGATGTTCTGCCCGAGGAAGGCATGCCGCGGGGCGTTCTCGTCGAGATGGACCCGGACGCGGGCGGTCACTGTGCTGCCGGTACACCCGTAGAGCCAGCCGTCGGGGCCGAATTTGAGACTGTTGGAAATGGAGTGGGTGTCCTCGAGGTTGAACCCGGAGAGGTGCACCACCGGTTTGCCGTCGGGAATGTCGTTCCGATCCTTGTCGGGATAGAAGAGAAGGTAGGGCGGGTGAAGCACCCACACGCCGTCTTTGCCGTGGGCCAGGGAGGTGACCATGTTAAGTCCATCAAGGAACGTCTTGTGCACGTCGAAAGCGCCGTCGCCGTCCGTGTCCTCGTGGATGGTGATTTTGTCCTGCCCGATGAACTTCCTGTGCAGGGGTTCAGTGAAGGGAGGGGGCGGCGGAACCTGGTCGAAGACCTTGCGGAGATGCTTGTCCCAGGTGAGGACCTCGAGACCGGCGGGATTGGGATACTGAATATACTGTACCACCCAGAGTCGCCCACGTTCGTCGAAGTCAAGATACAGGGGTTGGCGGACCAGCGGTTCGCTGAGGACTGTTTCGACTACCAGGTCCGTGCCGATCTTGAATTGGGCGAGTGCCTTGTCCGGGGGAGAGGGATCGCCCTTGTCGTCGGCACGGGCATAGGGATTGTTGTTACCCTCGAAGTGCTTGGACACGGCCGTCAGCATGCGCCTGCGCCAGCCCTTGTCCGCAGGAATGACGCCACGATGCCCCGCGCGCTCGGGGCCCGCACGCTCAATGAACGACTTCATCTCGGTTTCCGGGTGTCTGCCCCACTGCGCCCAGGCCGGAACGTCGCCGCGGCGGAAGAGCCAGTTGCCGCTCAGATCGATGGCATCATCCACGCGCGTCAGGTGAATGGGCCCCTTG
The DNA here is from genome assembly GCA_014240355.1 of Roseibacillus sp. Classification (GTDB taxonomy): domain Bacteria; phylum Verrucomicrobiota; class Verrucomicrobiia; order Verrucomicrobiales; family Akkermansiaceae; genus Roseibacillus_B. Next base: position 5,457 of record JAAZXD010000095.1, read on the forward strand.
AGGATTCCGCCCCTGCCGCCCTTGTTGAAGAGACGCCAGGCAATGAGGTTGGCTTCGCCAAAACGCACCTGGTCCGGTTCGATGACGAAGGGCCGACGGATGCTGCTCGAGGGAGCGCCGAAGAGGGGCGGCATGGATCCGTTGGCACCAATCTTGTTTCCGTTGAAGAAGCCCTCGTCCACATCGCTGATCGCATCCACCATCAGGAGGAGGCGGCTACCCTTCCACCCTGCGGGTATGTTCACGCAGGCACGGTACCACCCGAACCCTTTCTCGCCCTTCCAGCCCTCCGCATGCGGGACAGGGACGGGCGTCCAGTCGTCGAGTTGGGCCAGGGCCGGGTCGACGGCCAGCAGACCAAGTAGAAGAGCGGGCAATCGCATGAGCGAAAGGAGTAATGCGCGAGCGGACGCCGCCTTTCAACCGTCAAAGTGGTGTCTGGTCCCGAACCTGTGGATGGCCCGGCGGATATGGCCGGTACGGGCCCCGGCCGGGAGGGGGAGGGCTCCGGCAGTCCGGAAAGCGGGTGCCACCTCGCGTGGTTTCAACCTGCACGCTTGATCCGGCACCCGGTTTTGGAGTTGGATGAGCTCATGAAGCGGCGCAATTTCCTACAGGGAGCGGCCATGGGCGCTCCTCTCCTCGGTTCCGGAAGTGCTTTGGCGGAGAAGCTCCAGACGCAGAAGAAACTGGCCCTTGGTTATGACAATTTCGCGGTGCGAGCGATGAAGTGGAAGGCGCCCGAGCTCATCGAGTACGCTGCCAAGCTTAAGTGCGACACTCTCTTCATCACGGATTTCGGTCCCTTCGAGAAGATGGACGATGCCTATCTGAAGGACCTGCGCAGGCAAGGCGAGGATGCCGGGGTGAAGATTCTGCTGGGGAGCTGGAGCATCTGCCCGACCTCGGTGAGGTTTCGCGATACGTGGGGGACGGCTGATGAACACCTCCAGCTTGGCATCCGTGCGGCCAAGGCGCTCGGTTCTCCCGCTTTCCGCGTCATCCTCGGGGCTGGGGATGACCGGAAGACCGAGGGAGGGATAGAAGCGCGCATCGCGGACACGGTGAAGGTTCTCAAGCGTAACCGCACGCGTTGCCTGGACTCGGGGATCAAGGTCGCGATGGAGAATCATGCGGGGGACATGCACACCCTGGAATTGAAAGCGCTCATCGAGGAGGCCGGGCCCGAGTATGTGGGAGCCAACTTCGATTCCGGGAATGCGGTCTGGACCATGGAAGACCCCGTGCAGGCCCTGGAAAACATCGGCAAGTACGTTCTCACCACCAGCCTGCGTGACTCCGCGGTGTGGGAGAGTGAGAACGGTGTGACAGTGCAGTGGACCGCGATGGGTTCCGGGGATACCGACCTGAAGACCTTCTTCAAGCGGTTTGCAGAGCTCTGTCCCCAGGTCGCGGTGAACATCGAGACGATCTCGGGGTTCAATCGCGAGTTGAAGGTGAAAAACGATGATTTCTGGAAGGCCTGGCCAAAGGGCAAACCGAAGGGATACGAAAAGTTCCTGGCCCTGGCCGGAAAGGGAAAGCCGCGTGAGGTCGGCCGGATTGATCAGCGGGAGGACATTGCGAAGAGCATTGACTACTGCAGGACGGAGCTGGGTCTGGGGCGGCGTTAGACCGGTGAACGGGATCCGGTGAGAGCCCCTCCTGACTTCGGTTCAACTGCCGGCGGGGAGTGATTTCTGCGGCCCCTGGCCACCGACAAAAGCGGATTGCACCCCGTGGAATCCGGTCTTAACTGGACCGGTGCCGCGATTGCTCCTGCCCCCGCCTCACCGCTTGATCGCGCTCTATGAAAACGGTGGGATCACGCGGGCACAGCTGCAGGCGGCCATGACCATCCACCAGCAGCGCCTGCTGGTGGAGATCGCGGAAGCGCGGGAGAACCCGGTCCTGTCCTGTCTCGACGAAAAGTTAAGCAGGTATGCCGCCGGCCGGCTCGAGCGACGGCACGGGGAACGTCTCATCCGCCTGGTGCTGGGAGCTCTCGCTGACATCGAGAACTTCCCCCCGGCCGACCTGCTCTGGAATGCGGGCCACCCGGATGTGCCGCTCCACTGCTTCTTCCGGCTTCGCCGGGAACCTGTCTTCCGCCTCATTCGCCTCACCATGGATCCACTCGGGGTGAAGGTGATCATCGAGCACGGCCGATCTTCCAAGCGCCAAACCACCCGGCAGGAGATTCAGCTTGTGCGGGATCGCTTCGGGAAACTTTCCGCGGAGTCCGGAGCCAGACGGAACTGAATTTTCCGGTCGCCGGTCTTGCGCTGCTGGGGCCAAGCGTTAGGTTGCGGGGATGAGCGTGAAAATCCTCGCCCTTCCTCTTCTCCTTGTCATGGCCCTTGGGGCGATGGTGTTTGCCCAGGTGGACCGCAGGCCGAAGAAGGCCAGGGTGATCGAGAAAGGAGTAAGCTTCGACCCGGTGGTGCGAAATATGGAAGGCTGGACCGTGCACATTGACCCGGCCCTGCTCGAAGGCAAGCACGCCCCTGTTGGAGCGAAGTGCCTGCGCATGCTGGGTGATCACCTCAACCGCATCTCCCTCCTGGTGCAGGGTGACGTGCTGGAGAAGCTGAAGAAGTGTGAGATCTGGATCGAGCACAGGCACCCGTCACTTGGCGGGATGCAGTATCATCCCAGCGAGGGATGGTTGCGGAATAATGGTCATGACCCCCGCCTGACCAGGAAAGTGCACATTCCACAGGCGGAGGCGCTTCTCTCGCGGGGCCAGTTGCTCAAGCATCCCGCGGTGGTCCTTCATGAACTCGCGCACGCTTACCACGACCAGGTTCTCGGTTTCGATTTCAAGCCGGTCGTCGATTCCTTTGAGAAGGCCATGGAGGATGGAACCTACGAGAAGGTTCTTCTGTATACCGGTCGGACCGTGAGGCACTATGGTGCCACCAACCATAAGGAGTATTTCGCGGAAGGAACAGAGGCCTACTTTTACCGCAACGACTTTTACCCCTTCGTGCGCGCGGAACTCAAGGAGCACGATCCCACTCTGCACGATGCCTTGAAGGACATCTGGGGTTCCGCTCAATAGGAGGCCCTCTGCTGATTCATTCTCGCCAGGGCTCTCCGGGTCCTGCCTGAGAAGTTTGAGCACGAGCAGGAGGGTGAATGGGTTGTGGATTCAGGATCAGTCCAATAGCTGACCCTACAAATCCCTTCCGTGCAATTGCAGGAGACGCTTGCCTTCCTTCACCACGAAGTCGCAATCCATGAAGGGGTCGGCCCCGGTGTCTTGCCAGAGGACTTTTCCGCCGGGGGAGATGACAAAGGTGCCGTGAATGGGGGCCTTCTCGAAGTCATCGTAGGTGCCCCACTGCCGGAAGACGTGCATGGCGGGATCGGCCACCAGGGGGAAGGGGAAGGTGCCGCCCTCCTCTTCCCACTTCTCTCTTGATTTGCGGAGGTCGGCTTCGCTGTCGGTGCTGATGGCGAGAACCTCGAAGCCGGCCTTCTCAAAGAGCTCGGCATTCTCGGCAATTTTTTCGAGCTGCTCGGCACAGTGCAGGCAGCCGTAGCCAAGGTAGAAGAGGAGGACCAGGGGCCGTCCCTGGAAGTCCTTTCGCGAGATGGTCTCACCCTCCCCGTTGGGGAGGGTAAAATCATGGGCCGCCGGGGGCGTCCAGGCCACCGGGCCGAGGGAGTCGAGGGAAGGACGTTCACCCACGTCCTCGCGCACCAGGGGTTTGGCCTGCCAGTCACCCAGATTGAGGTCCCCGGCGATTTTCATTACGCGGGCGACCGGCGGGGCTTCCGGGTCGAGGTAGGCTGAGATCGGCTTGAGAAGGTCGAAGGCCTTTTTCAGCTCCTCCTTCTTGTCGGTGGCATGGAGGATCTCGATGCGGGCGAGGAGGGGAAGAACCCGCTTTTCCACGTTCTTGATCGCTTCCTCGCTCAGGCTGAGAGCCTTTTCCTGATCCCCGGCCCGCAGGTGGAGCCGGGCGAGAGTGTACTTGTCGCCCTGTACCGCACCAAGGTGCTTTTTGGCCTCCTCGGAGTTGTTTTCAAGCAGGGCCACGAAGCAGCTGAGAGCCTGACGCGCCTTCTCGACGCTGTTGACCCACTCCCCGGGTTTTTTCCCGGCTTCCTTCACCAGCTTCTTGGTGTCCTTCTCGTTCTTCTTTTCCTTCTCCGCCTTCTCCCGGGCCTCTTTCTCCGCCTTTTCCTTTTCCCCGGTAGCAGTGTCCAGCAGCTTGGCTATTTCCTGGTCAACGGATCGC
>JAAZXD010000096.1 GCA_014240355.1 Roseibacillus sp.
GGTCTATCCGGAAAACGCGATAACACGCAGAGGGAGGAAGCCAAGGGCGAGGCGGCGGAGAGGGAGCAAGAGGAAGGAAAGGGCAAGGAGGGTGATCCTGCTTCCCTGCGGATCGTTGGAGAGATCGCCTCGGTGCATGCGGTGGAGAAATTTGTTCTCATCAAACGTTATGTTCAGGGCGGGGGATTCGGACAGGGCACCCTTATTGCGTCAGTGAGCCCGGAAGGAGTGACTTGTTCGCTTTCCCTGACGGGAGAAAGGCTGGGCCGCTACTACGCTGCGGATATCCAGGAAGGAAATCCCTCAAAGGGCGATGTGGTGGTCGTCCGGCAGCTTCCCGAGGGCTCGAGCGCCCCCGTGAGGTCCATTCCGGTAGCTCCTTAGGAGCGAAATGAGGGTTTGCAACAGCAAGATCTGCTGGACAAGTTTTACAAAAAGGCCGCAATCGCAGGTGCTTAAGCGATATTGAATGCTAGAATCAGGTTGATTTCCTATATTTTTTTAATTCTACCCTTGAAAAGTTTATAATATTTAGAATAACCTCACTTCTCAAGCTGCTGGGCACCCAAACCTACCTAAATACCATCACAGTCGAACAGTCATGAAATCAAGCACAGCCAACCAATCAAGAGTTGCAGTCCAAGCGGACGCGGATCGTCTTGCGGACTTTGTCCTCTTCACACAGCGCTCCTGCATTCTGAACCTCTCGAACGAGCTCAACCGTGGGAACATCTCCTTCCCTCAGTTCTTCCTGCTCGCCTACCTTTCCAGCGAGGACTATCTGACCATGTCGGATATCGCCAAAAAGATGGGGCACTCGACTGCCGCGGCCACTGGTCTCGTTGATCGCCTTGAGAAGCTTGGATATGTTGAGCGCGTACACGCTGCTGAAGATCGTCGTAAGATCATGGTTCGCATCACGCATAAGGGGACTGAACTTGTGGCCCACATGCGTAAGGAGATTGCCGCCAACCTCGCTGACATGATGTCTGAGATGGACGAGGAAGAAGCCGAGACGCTTGATCATGCACGGCGCGTGGTGACTCCTCGATAAAGGGAATAACTTTCCATCACTTGGTGCCGGGGAAACTTGGCACGGTGAAGACGCCCCCGTTATGGTAATCCCATGACGGGGGCGCTTTCTTTTCTGGACCGGGTTCTGGCTGTTCCGGGAGTGGAGGCCAGCTTTGTCCCACGGATTCCGGGGATTCCCGTGAGCGGGGACAAGGGGGTCACCCTGAGGTTGCTGGAACCGGCTCATCGGAACGCAGTCGCCCGGCGGGGCTTTGAGTGGGACGACTTGTGGCGGGCGGAGCAGGTCCACGGTAATGCGGTGGCGGTCGCACCGGCAGGGGGAGTGGAGGAGCGGATTGTAGCCGGAGTGGACGGATTACTGACAAGTGGCCGGCAAGGGGTGCTGCTGGGAATCTACGTGGCTGATTGTGCGGCGGTCTACCTCTGTGATCGTCGGACCGGGGCCCTGGGGTTGGTGCACTCGGGAAAGAACGGCACGGAGCAGGCCATCGTTCTGCGGGCCCTGGAGCGCATGGCAGCGGAATTTGGATCGCAGGCTGGTGACATTGAAGCGGCTATCTCGCCGTGCATTCGACCGCCCTGCTATGAAGTGGATATCGCCCCGCGCATTGCGGAGCAACTGCTGGCGGTAGGAGTCCCACCGGAGCAGGTGGTGATGAGTGGGGTGTGCACCGGGCAGAATGCAGGGGAATTCTACTCCTACCGCGTTGAGCGGGGAAAGACGGGACGAATGCTGGCCCTGATGGGACGAAGAACAGAGAATGTGGAGTCCTCATGATGGAGACTGCCCCAGCGAAGCTCAATCTGACCCTCCGCATCCACGGGAAGCGGGAAGATGGGTTTCACGAACTGGAGACGCTCATGGTTCCGTTGCCAGGGCTGGCCGACGTGCTGGATTTCAAGCCTGCCGAGTCCTATGTCCTGGAGACGGGGGGAGCGGAAGTGGGCCCCCCTGAGGACAATCTGGTAACGAAGGCGCTACGACTTTTCGAGCAGCGGACCGGAATTCCCTGTCATTATCAGATCACACTGGAGAAGCGTATTCCGACAGGGGCGGGTCTGGGGGGAGGAAGCAGTGACGCAGCGGCAGTGCTGCGGACGCTGAACAAACTGAAAGAGACGGGGCTGACGAAGGGTGAACTCGAGGAAATGGCCGGGCAACTTGGTTCGGATGTCCCCTTCTTCCTGCGTGAGGGAGCGTGCTGGTGCCGGGGGAGAGGAGAGATCCTGGAAGATACGACGGTGGATGAACTGGAGGTGATTCTCCTTAAGCCGGCCTTCGGAGTGGATACAACCGATGCCTACCAACGCTGGGCGGATACTGAAGAGCTCCCCTATGTGCGCTATGAGGCCCAGGAGGTCGCCGCTCTCGGGATGCGCAACGATCTGGGGCGGTCGGTGTTCGCCAAGTTTCCCTTCCTGGCCGAGTGGAAAATGTGGTTGCTGGAGCAGTTTGAAGTCAGGGCGGCCCTGATGAGTGGCTCGGGGTCCACTGTGTTCGCAGTTCTGGAGGACGTGGCAGCCGCTGATCGTCTGGCAGAGCGAGCGATGACAGAGCTGGATCCGAAACTGTGGTGGTGGGCGGGACGCACGGGGTAGTTTGCCCGGGCAGGGAAGATCACTCCGGGTTGACCAGGGAATAAATGGTGGTGCCGGGAGGGATGCTCTCAAGGTCGGCGGCGGCGGGGCGCAGGCCCTTGCCCTCGTCGTGAAGGAAGAGGATGACGGCCTCTTCACCGTGAACTTCGTGGAAGTTTTCGAGGGTGAAGATCTCGGTGAGGAGCGTCTTCTTGATGATGCCGTCGTGACAGGCGAGATTCTGGAGATTCTGGAAGGTGGGCTCCTCGCTGAAGCAGATGCGCCCCCGGCGGTGAGAGGCGATAGAGGCGATGGGGTGGGCGTCCTTGTCGCTGGGTGTAATTTGCCAGACATTGGCCTTGCCGAAGATGTGAGCGAACTCGCGGGTGGCCAGGGAGTTGACCTCGTCGTTGGAAGTGCCGGCCACCAGCTGGGTGATGCCTGGAAACTCGAGATTCTCTTCGACGTGCTCGGAGAGAATGTTGGCGCGGATGGCGTTGAGACCCACCATGCGGGCAGCGGCGACATTCTCGTAGCGGGTATCGAGCAGCATGACCGGATGGCCATCATTGAGGAGGGTCTTGGCGATGAGGCGGGTCCAGGCGTCCGCTCCGGCAAAGAGAACTCCGCGGGCGTTCCTGTTCGAGAGCCCCAGTCGTTGCGCGAGGGGGGAGGCGAGGAGGCCGTAGACGAGGACGGTGCCAATGATGACGAGAAAGACCACCGGGACGAGGTGTTCGGCCTGGCCTGCAATGGAAGAAGGGAGTTCTCCCTTCGCGGCCGCGTCATCGAGTTCGATGGCGAAGACCGAAGTGACGGCGGCGGCTACGATTCCGCGCGGAGCCAGGGCCGCGAGGAAGGTGCGTTCGCGATAGTTTACCGACTTTGATCCGAGGTTGGCGAGATAGACGGAGGCGGGGCGGACGATGAACAAGAGGACGGCGAGGAGGGCGAGACTGGGGAGAGCCACGGCCCCGAGTTCTTGGGACGCGATGCGGCCGGAGAGGAGGATGAAGAGGAGCGAGATGATGAGAACGCGCAGGTTCTCCTTGAACTCGAGGATGTCGCGCACGGACACCGACTTCTGGTTCGCGAGCGCAATGCCGAGCACCGTGACGGTGAGGAGGCCGGATTCCTCCTGAATTGCGTTGGAAGCGGCAAAGGCCACCGCGACCACCGCGAGGAGAAAGACGCTTTCGAGAAAGTCGGGGATCAGGTGGCGCCTGAGGAGAATCTCAATCACTTTCGCGAGTGCGATCGCGACCACGATTCCCACCAGGATGGTTTTGCCGAGAGTGAGGAAAACACTTTCGCTTGCCGACTGGACCCCGCCAGCAATTGCGACCTGGAAGACAAGAAGCGCGAGGATGGCGCCGATGGGATCGACCACGATGCCTTCCCATTTCAAGATGGAGGATATCTTGCGGGTGGGCTTGATCACGCGCAGGAGCGGGGCGACCACGGTGGGGCCGGTCACCACCAGGATGGCGCCCAGGAGCGCTGCGATGCGCCAGTTCCAACCGAAGATGTAGCTTGCTGCGACACTGGTAAGTCCAAAGGCGATGAGGACTCCGAGGGTGCAGAGGCGGATGACGGGCGCGCCAGCCTCGCGCAGCTCGGAGAATTTGAGAGTGAGTCCGCCCTCGAAGAGGATGATCGCGACGAAGATCCCAACAAGGGCAAGAAGGGTTTCTCTCTCGAGATAGTCATCGATGCGCACGCCCGTGGTCAGGGAGAGGCCGAAGCCAAAGGCCAGCAGGATGAGAATGGAGGGCAGCTTGAGCCGCCACGCAAGCCATTGGGCAAGGATCCCGAGGGCAAGAACGAGAGCCAGGTAGGCGAGGGGCGTCACGCAATGCATTGTGCATGCGCAAGGGGGATTTGGGAAACCCGAAAGCGAAGCAGAACTCAATTAGACCGGTGCCCGCCTGTCCTAGAAGAAGCCGCCTTAGCAAGGGGCGCCGGAACTGTAGTTGTAGCCGTTGGCCGAGGGGCGGCTGGCGGAGAATCCGGCATAGTGGCTTCCGGAATCCCAGGACTCGGGCATGGTGTGGACCGGGCCTCGATCATGGCGAATGGCATTGGAACTCAACGGTGCACAAGAGACGAGGCCGAGGGTGGCAAGGGTGGCGAGCGCAGCGAGGCGCAGAAGGGGTTTCATGGGAGAAGGGGCGGAGCTGTCGGACCAGGGGCGAGTTTAGCGCTCCAAGACAGGAACTGTGGCACATTCGACGGCCCCCGTTCCTCCGCTAATCAACTTTGGGGGCTGCGGGTTTTGGCGCAAACGGATGACGGGATTTGGGGGGCGGAGCGCCGGCGGCCTCGGGATGTCGATCGAGGGCATCTTCGAAGGGGCGCTCGATGGAGTTTCCCACCAAGTCCTCGAGTCGGTGATCGATCTTGAGATGGTGAGGTTTTTCGGACCAGGGCTCAGCGGGGCGAAACTCCCAGGCCGTTTCATGGGCTGCGAGCGAGGTGGTGCCCTCCAGGATGAGATTTGGCTCGCGACCCACCGCCAGGAGGCGGGTGGCGAGGGCGGCATCAAGGGGCTCAGCGAAGGTGACCCGAAGCGGTTCACGCGTGCCTGCGGTGGGATAGCGAAATTGCCATTTCCTGGGTTGCGGTTGGTGGTAATCCGGCGCAGCCGCGCGAAACTTCTTGGCAAAGGACTTTTCCAAGAGCCTTCCAGAGGCGTCCTTCCACGAGCGGTCGATCCTGAGAGTGTAGTCTTTGCCATCCTCAAACACCGTCCCGACCACTTCGTTGGGAAGGAGGCCGCGCTTGATTCGGCCAGGATCGAGAAGAATGGTGAGGCGCGTCATCTCGGGATTCCAGAGTTCCTCCGGCAGTTCCAGAAAGGGATCGGCCACCCGTTCGCCCATGCTGTTCTGCAGTTGGATGTGCTGGTAGGAGCTCCCACGCGTCATGGGCGCGGAGAAGTGGATGTAGAACTTGAGGAGGTTGAGCGGAAGAGTGCCGGCGGTCGGAGTAATCTTGCTGACCTTGGTGGCCGGTGCATCCTTGCGGGGTGGGGCGGTGATACTTGCACGCAGAGACTTGAAGCTCGCGGTGTAGCGGAGGCCGGGTTCCAGTGGAAACTGCGGGTGAAAGCTCAGCCTGTTCTTCTCCAGGGAATACCTTCCCGCCATCGGAGGGACCGCTGAATTGCCCGTCGGTGTGACGCGGACCGAGAGGAGTCTGGTCCTCTCACTCGCCTTGGCGGGGAGCACAAAGTTCTCGAGCGGTGCGACCTCCACCCAGGCAAGATACGGCTGCGCGGGATCACTCACCCAGCGCAGGGAAGGCTCGGCCGAACTGGCGAGTGCACTGATCAACAGCATCAAAATGGAGAGCGACCGCGATCGGCGCTCCCCATCGGTTTCACAACCTGAGCCCATTCAGGGGAGGGGCATGGTGGTGAGGGAGAGACCGCCGGGATCTCCGCGCTGCACCACGATGGCGGATTCGCTGTTGTAGCCGTTGAGCTGCTCCACCCCTTTCCAGGATTCGATGGTTTGGTAGGAGAGGCCTTCAGTTTTTCCGCCCTCCACGCGCTTACTGATGCCTTTTGCCTCGGCAATGTCCTTGGTGGTGACCTTCATGATGCCACGCGCATTGTTGGCGATCAGGATAAAGGTCTGCTTGCCTTGTTGGTAGACGATCATGTCGAGGGGCCGGTTACGGTTTCCGAGTTCCGCGAGGGTGGTGCCCCGGATCTTGGCGCCCGGCTTCAGGCTCTTGAGGGGAAACTGCACAAGCGGCGTGCAGGTGTAGGCGGCGAGAAGGTGAGGCTCGTTCTCGATCGTGATGGTTGTGAAGGTTCGCACGGGCGAGCGGGTTTCCAGTTTGCCGTGAGCGCCATGAAAGATCTCAACCGAGGTGCCTTTGCCGACCTCTTTGAAGGGAAACGGGATGCGCCGCAGGGAGGAGGCGAACTCTTCGTTGGAGAGGCCGGCCACGATTACATCACCGTTCGTGTAGGCGATGTCGGTGATCGATTCGAGGCGCGCATTCTTGCGGCGTCGGCCTTGGCCCACGACTTTGTCAGCAGGGGCGTTCGGCAGGGCGGCGAGGGAGAACTTTACCTTGTCGAGAGAGACGAGGGCGAGCGAGCCGTCGCCGTTGACCTTTAGGAGCACGGGGTTGGCATCGGGGCCGCGTCCGCGAGAGACTGCGAGATAGGGAGTGCCCGAGGCGGGGTTGACCGCGAGATCGTTGACGAGAATCTGCTCGACGGATGTTCCGAGGAGCGCCGCGATTTTCTCGTCGAGGTTTTCGACCTTGAGGGAGTCCGCTTGCACGCCCTTGGTGTCGCCGGTGGCGATTGCAAAGACGGCCGCGGACTTGGAGTCGGCAGCAAAGAGGATGCCTTCCGGTCCGAAGGCGATGGGGCCGATGGACTTCAGGTCGGGTTTGCCCTCGGACATGGAGGCCGTTAAATCTGCGCCGGTCGCAAGAGGAGCGGCGAGGAGGGCGGCGAGGAGGGCCGCGGCAGTGTACATGCGTAGTTTCATGGTTGGTTCAGACAGGATTGTGCATTGAGGCGGGAAGCCTTGGCTGGATAAAACCGGGGTCACGGGAAAAGGTTGCTGAGCTATTGCCGGTGGTAGCCACAGGGGGAGTTCTCTTGCGGGCGCCTGATTTCCTCCATGACCGGTTCGGAAAGGTTAGCATTCTGCACCCAGGTCCTGGCGCGTTCAGGTTCGCGGCTAGGGATAGCATACCCGGGCCTTCTTTACCACCTGTCAAGACGACCCGGAAAGTGCACGAAAACTCGAAATCATTGTTTCCATGAGCACCGCGGGAGGCCACCAATGGGCAGTGCGAAACCGCTTCTACCAGGAATTTGATGTCGAGAGATCCTCGGGAGCCGGGATCGAGGGGGGCGATTTCCGGAGTCCTTTCCAGGTTGATCGTGACCGGGTCCTGCACACGACCGCCTTTCGGCGGCTCCAGAACAAGACGCAGGTGTTCTGGAGCGGGGAGTACGATTTCTACCGCACCCGGCTTACCCACTCGCTTGAGGTTGCCCAGATTGGCCGGTCCATTTGTGCGTGGCTCCTGGCCTCTACCGAGGATTTCTCGCCCGACCACACCATTGACGCGGACCTCGTGGAAGCGGTGTGCCTTTCCCACGACCTGGGCCATCCGCCCTTCGGTCACGCCGGGGAACGTTCTCTGAATCACTTCATGGCGCCCCATGGCGGGTTCGAGGGTAACGCCCAGACCCTGCGTCTGCTTACCGAGCGCATCTTCTCGCAGCGCAGGAGCGGGATGGATCCCTCGCGGGCCTTCCTCGATGGGGTGCTCAAGTACAAGTCGATATGGGGCGATCTTGGGAAAGCCGGCGGCAAGGCCCCCGCGAACCACTTCGTCTACGACGAGCAGAATCGCTACGTCCGCTGGGCGTTGGGAGAACAGGAGTTTCCGCCGGAACTGGCGCCGGGCAAGGCGCGGGACGGGTTCAAGTCAGTGGAATGCCAGATCATGGACTGGGCCGATGACACGGCCTACTCGCTCAACGACCTGGCCGACAGTGTGCGGGCGGGGTTCCTGACCGAAGAATCGGTGCGAGCATGGGCGGAGAAGCGAGAGGTCGAGGTTGGGGCAGAGAGTTCACTCGGAGATCTCATCCGTGCGATCAGTCGCGGCCGCATCGATTCCTTTGTGGGCCACCGAATCGGACTTTACGTCAAGGCGGTGAGAGTGGAAGAGGACAGAAATTTCCTCAGCGGGAAGAGCAATCGTTACCGCTATCGTATCGTGGTTGACGGGGCGAGACAGGCGGAAAGCGAAGTGTTCAAGAGGCTGGCCTTTGAGGTTGTTTTTCTCTCTCCTCAACTCAAGCAGCTCGAGCATAAGGGAAGTCTCATGCTGCGCCGGCTCTGGGAGCTCTACCATCGCCGTTACGTGGAGGGCCGGCCGATTGACGGCCAGATGTTTCAAGTGCTCCCTGCCGAGCAGGCGGAGGAAATCGAAAGGGTCGAGACGGTTGGTGAACGGGCGCGCCTGATCTGTGACTTTCTGGCTGGAATGACCGATGGCTACGCGGTGCGCATGTACCAGCGATTGTTCTCGCCGGGATTTGGATCGATTGGGGACCTGGTTGGCTGAGGGGAGAATACTAAAACGCCCCGGCTCGGTAAGAGCGCGGGGCGTTTTTAAAAAGCTTTACGCGTAAAAGCTTTGGGAATCAGGATTCTTTAACCCTTGTCCTTGGACGGCTTCCAGTCCTGGCAGACGAAGCGCTTGGCTGTCTTACCGAGGGCCTTGACAACATCTTTCTTGCTGATGCCTTCTTTGGCTACCACGACCACGGACTGAGTCTTAGCCTTCTTACCGGCCTTGATCTCGATAGTTTTGAAGCCTGCGAGGTTCTTGAGCGACGAACTGACGCTCTTCTTGCAACCGGCTCAAGTGACACCCGTGAAGGTGGCCTCGTATTTGACGTCCGCACCATAGGCGACGCCCAACAGCATAACCGCCAAGAAGGCGATGAGGTGGTGTACTTTCATTGTTCTAGAACAGATGGGGTTGACCATCCGCGCGGAATAATACGTGGGGAAACCCAAATCTCAATCGCATGTTGGAATTCCCTGCATTTGCCCGAATTCACGATAACCAACTCATTACAAGAGTGTTATGAGTTAAATAGGGAGATGGTGGAGAAGATTGTTTAATGAATCGTGGGCTTTTGGAGGGGGTCGAGTGATAAAATGACTCCTGAATACGAAGAGGGATTGCCTTGGTCTCGATTCCCTGTTTTCGGGGCTCCGGGGTCCAACAGCGTGCCTTCGATACGGCGGGTGCGAACCGATTGGAAGCCCCTTGGGCTGACCGGCAGCTAACAGCAGTTCGTTAGTTTCCTGCCAGGATCCTGAAGTAGAGCTCCTTTTCTTCTCTTGTATGGAAGCTCTGAACTACTCCTCCGGAACCTGTAATTATTTCGAGAAATTTCCAGTTCTG
>JAAZXD010000097.1 GCA_014240355.1 Roseibacillus sp.
ATGCGCTCGGACATTTCGACCCACTTGGGCTCGCCCAGTTCCTCGGTAAGCTTGCGCGCCATCCTCTTGAGGTGGGGGGCGCGGGGATCGAGCACCTTGTAGATGCGGTGACCGATGCCCATGATCTTCCGCTTGTTGGCAAGGGCGTCCTCGATATAGGCGTCGACCTTGTCGACGGAGCCGATCTCCTCAAGCATTTTGATCACGCCCTCGTTGGCTCCGCCGTGGAGCGGTCCCTTGAGAGTGCCGATGGCGGAAGTGATCGCGGAGTAGAAGTCCGAGAGAGTCGCGATGGTCACCCGGGCCGAGAAGGTGGAGGCGTTCATCCCGTGGTCGGCGTGGAGGGTGTAGGCGATGTCGAGGGTCTTGGTGGCCTGCTCCCCGGGCTCCTCCCCGGTAGAGAGATAGATGAAGTGGCCAGCCTCGGAGAGGTCCTCGCGAATGGGAGGGAAATCGAGTCCCTGGCGGGCCCGGTGGTAGTAGGCCACGATGGTGCCCACCTGCGCGCAGAGGGACATGGCGACCTCGCGGTTGGCCTCGTGGTCAGGCTCGCCGATCTTGGCCCGCTTGTCGTAGAGGCCGAGCATGGAGACAGCGGTGCGGAGCACATCCATGGGTCCGGCATCCCGGGGGGCTGCCTGGAGGAAATCAACGACTCCCTGCGGAATGGCGCGGCGACTGGCAAGATCCTTCTTGAAGGCCTCGAGCTCCGCCTGCCCGGGAAGCCTGCGATGGTGGAGAAGATAGACCACTTCCTCGTAGCAGCATTGCTCTACCAGATCGTCGATGTGATAGCCGAGGTAGGAGAGACGGCCGTCAAGGCCTTCTACGTTGGATAGGACGGATTCGTTGGCGGTGACTCCTTCGAGGCCTTTCGCGTAATCAGACATGTGTAATCAATGAGGTATAGTGTGCACGGCGGACTCCCTGGGAGGGAGTGTGCGCCCCGCGAAAAAAGCGGGCTATGTTGCACGGTGCAAGTTGGTAATAGATGAAGATTCCGATTAGAAGAGTTTCTTCGTTGGAGAGTTTCCGGCTGGGCCTACCATTTGGGCGTGGGAGACGGCTACCAGATTGCGATCGAAACGAGCGCGCCGCGTGGCTCAGTGGCAGTGGGTTGGGGGGAGGATACGATTTTTTCAGCAGAATTTGAGCTCGGGCGGCGGCCGTCTGAGCTTCTTCTGGAGCCCCTGCAGGAGGCCCTGAGCCTCGTGGGGAAGGGTTTGATCGAGATCGTCCTGATCGGGACAGGCCCGGGCAGTTATAGTGGAGCGCGGGTCGGAATTGCGGCAGGGCAGGGGGTTGCGGTCATCCACCAGTGCCCTGCGGTGGGGATTTCCTCCCCGGAGGCCCTTGCCGATGTGCGAGCCGGAGGGCCGTGTCTGGTCTTGGGCGATGCCCGGCGGGGCACGTTCTTCACATTGGAGCTTCGAGAGGGGAAATTGGCCGGAAATCCCTGTTTATTGGATCATCTGGGATTCCACCAGCGGGTAGACGCTGCGCGGGAATCCGGCTGGACCTTGGTGAGTCTGGAGGATCCTGCACGACTTGAGCTACCCGGACACGACGTCCGCCTGGGGGTTCCCTCGGCCGAGCTCCTCCTCCAGGTCTGGCGGATGCGCTCTGAGGAGGAGCGCCGGGACCTGCTGGAGATCCCGCCTGAGCCCTTTTATCTGCGTCCGCCTCACATCACCCGTCCGAAGTAGGTTTTTCCGAAGGATTTGTTCACCGCCCTGTCCTGGCAGAAGTTCTGCAACTCGGTGAGAGCGCGGCAGAATAACCAGTGATCCTGGTTGTGGGGACCGTGACAAAAGGGGAAGAGGGCCTCAGACCCAGAGTTTGATGGCCCGTAGAAGAGCGGATTCCCGGAACTTGTCAGGAAGGGCATTCCCGTAGGTGATAGCGTAGTGATATTTCAGGAGATCCTCGGAAAAGGAGGGCATCTGATCGGTCTTGGCAAGGGAGGAAAGTTGTTGGCGCAGGGTGCGGCCAGGGGGCATGGGTTGCCCGCGTCGCGCACAGGCCTGCCGGAACCGGGCAAGGTAGCGGGGAGGTTCGGGGAGGAGTCCTCCGGAGGCGGCGCCTGGGATTCGGGCAGGCCCACGGCGGAAGCGTAGGATGAGGAAGCAAAGCGGGACGAGGGCGAGGCCAGCCCCGAGGGCGCGGGAAATCCAGAGGGCGGAGTCTTCAAAGGAGCGTCCTGGCGAAGCGGAGAAGTCCGGCAGCCCCTCCTTGGAGAGGGGCAGATCCTCCCCGGTGTCGGCGATGTCGAGGCGCGTCCGCGCTCCCGGCGGGGTGGTATCGAAGACAACCCAGCCGACATTATCGAGGTAGATCTCGGTCCAGGCGTGCGCTTCGCTGGCGCGGAACATGAAGTAGCCGGGACCGCTGTACCATTTGCCCCCGCTCCAACCATAGGCAATGCGGGAGGGAATATTCAGGGCACGGCTGAGGAGGGCTCCGGCGGTGGCGAAGAACTCACAATGCCCACGCTTCTCGTGGCGCATGAAATTGAGCATGGGGTCGAGTTTTTCGGGGTTATCGATTTCAAGGGAGTAGAGGTAATTCTCCCAAAGGAGCTTCCGCAGGCCCACCAGCCTGGAGGCGGCGTCCCGCAGGGTCTTGCTGGACAGATTGATGACTTCGTCGCGCAGTTCCTCGTTGGCAGGCAGTTCAAGCAGATGGGAGTCCTCCGGAAGGGCCGGGAAGCGGAATCTGTCCAGCACCCCGGATTCGAGCAGGCTGGTGAGGGTGACGGTTCTGGCGGCCACCTCGTAGGCGTGGCCCTGTTCCGGGTCGGCCGCGGGATTGAGGCGAAAGATCCCGGGATCGACGTGGCGCAACTGCTCCACCCTGCCCCGGGTGGCCCCTTGGGGAGCGGTGAAGAGGTCGTCTCCGCCGGGGTGAGAGGGCTGGATGATCTCGCCACGGAGCAGGGGACCTGGTCGGCCTTCCGGTTGCTTGAGATTGACGATGCCACTCTCATCCGGGAGGAGGAGCTCCGGGGTCATGCCCACGGGGGACCAGGTGGAGTCATCGAACTTTTCAAGGGCAAAGGCGCGCAGGTAGATCCGACTGCGGAGGAGGTGGGCGGAGGTTGCCGCGTCCCGGGGCCGGAAGAAGATTTCAGGTTTGTCGGAGGGGCGGGCGTTGCTGCTGAGAGGGAGGCGGCGGCGGCCCTGGGAATCCCAGAGCCAATTGCCCGAAACGGTAGTGCCGTGCGGGTCGCCGTCGCCGTTGGCCGACTGGAGGTCGGTAACCCGAGGCGGGAACAGGGTGTTGACCACACCCCCGGAGATGGATTCGGCGTGAGAAGGCACCACACTCAGGAAGCAAAGGAAGAGGCATTCCACGCTCAGGATGGCCAAACCAATGGCAAGGTAGTCCGGCCAGCCGGGTGCCCGGACGGAACGCGCCAGGCTGCAGGACGGTCGCTTCCGCCGCCGCCACATCCCCATCCCCAGGACCAGCACCAGGACCGCGAAGCAGGTTCGCAAGACCGGGTGTAACTCCTCTGGCCGGCCGCGGAGCAGGACATAGGCGGTGGTGACCGTGAGGGCGAGGAAGATGCTACGCATGGGGTGGTGGTCAGGGGTCGATCTGCGGGAGGGTGCTGGGGCTTTCTTCAGGAGGGTTATTCGCGGACTTGCAGTTTCCTCGCCCCGTAGCTGTGTTGACGGATGTCTATGAGGAGGGCCTGGCGGTCAGGCAGGGTGTCTTTCCAGGCCTCTGTCGGCATATCGGAGAGGATGATGAGGGAGTGGTCTTCGGGAACTTGCTCGATCACGGGGGCGAGGTTGTGCGCCTCGGTGTCACTGCGACGCCGGGCCCGGGCGAGAGAGACGAGGAGGTTGCCGAAGCTGCTGCGGGAAACCACGGAGAGAGGGTGCCATTCGTTGAAATCAGCGAGGAAGGCTGCAGGGATCCCGTGTTCCCGGAGATAGCGCAAGGTTCCGCAGGCCAGAGAGAGGGCCCACTCGAAGCGATCAGCGCGGATGAGCTCGCCGGACATACCAAAGGAATGGAAAAGCACCGTACAATGGCGGGGATAAAAGCCGGGAGGATCGTTTTCACGAATGTGCAACCCGCGCCCGCGACTGAGGGAGCGGGCGGAGGCGGGCCAGTGAATGTGCTTGGCAGGATCGCCGGCCTGCCAGGGCCGGATGCCCCGTAGTTCGCCGGGGGCGTAACCGGGAGTGGTGCCGGGCAGGAGTGAGGCATCGTGCAGGGCCCCCTGGGTTGAGAGCTCCCTGGGAGTGAGAGGGCGGGGGAAGACAAGAATTTCCTGCGCGAGCACCCCCGAGGCCTTCGCGTGGAAGAGCCCGAGCGGCATGATCGTCTCCAGGGTGTAGTCATGCTCAGGGAAGGAACTGCGTCCGGGGATGGAGCCTCGCAGGCGCACTTCGGAGATCGACCCGGCGGCCGTCCAGGCAGCGAAGGAGTGGATGTCGACCTGTCCTGCGAGGTGCAGTTCAATCCTGATGCTGAAGGCGTCGAGCAGGCTGCGATTGTTGTGAAGGAGGACCCGCAGGTCGAACGATTGATCGGCGTAGACCCGGGTCGGCGCCCGCAAGCTGAGGGAGAGCCTTTTGAGGTTCAGCCGGATGAAGATCCAGGCCCCCGCCAGGAGGAGACAGCCACTCGTCCCCAGAGTGATGAGGATTCCGTCGGTCCGGAGAAATCCCAGCATGGTAAGCGCGAGTGATGCGCCGAGGAGGATGGCACCGCGGGGAGTAAGCATTCGGGATTGGATTTTGGCTTGCCGGACGGCGAGCAACGGAGGCGGATTCTCAGGAAAGGGGTATGTTTCGGGGGAGGGCCAACAAGGGATGGCCGCAGTCAGGGGACCGGCGTCTGGTTAAGAGCGGCGTCGATGATGGGATCGGGATCGAGGGTGTCCTCGGTGAGGAGACGGTGCCGCAGGACATGGGGGAAGACTGCCTGCAGGTGGTCGGGGTGAACGGCGGACTGGCCGTCGAGGAGGGCATGGGCACGGGCGGCGGCCTGCAGGGCGAGGGCTCCGCGTACGGAGACAGCGTGGTCCTGACCTGCCAGAGACCTGGCAGATTGGCAGAGAGCCAGGAGATAACGCTGCAGGGTGTCGGAGATGGGAAGCTCTGTGACCTGCTCCTGGAGGGTGATCAGATCCACCAGGCGCAGGATGGGGGGAACGTCATCCTGGCACAGGGCTCCGTTGCTGTGGAGTTTGAGAATATCGAGCTGACAGTCCTCCGAAGGCAGGGCCATCGGGATGGAGAGGAGGA
Source organism: Roseibacillus sp. (assembly GCA_014240355.1). GTDB lineage: Bacteria > Verrucomicrobiota > Verrucomicrobiia > Verrucomicrobiales > Akkermansiaceae > Roseibacillus_B. The sequence continues at coordinate 5,265 of JAAZXD010000097.1, forward strand.
AACGGTCCAGCTGCGGCTCGGGCAGGGGGAAGGTTCCCGTGGACGAGGTGTTGTTCTGGGTAGCCACCACCAGAAAGGGATCGGGGAGCTCTTTTGTTTCTCCGTCGATGGAAACCTGCCGCTCGTTCATGGACTCAAGAAGGGCGGACTGGGTGCGGGGAGAGGCGCGGTTGATTTCGTCTGCCAAAAGGAGGTTGGAGAAGACAGGTCCCGGAACGAACTCGAACTCACCATTCTGCTGGCGGTAGAGATTGTAACCGATGATGTCGGAGGGAAGCAGATCAGGGGTAAACTGGAGGCGCTTGAAGATGCCGCCGACGGAGGCGGCAAGGGCAGAGGCCAAGGAGGTCTTTCCGATCCCGGGCGGGCCCGTCACGAGAGCATGGCCCCGGGCGAGGAGGGCCGTGAGGAGAAGGTCGGTCGCCTGCTCGGAGCCCAGAATGGTATCGTTGAGCGTCCTGCGGAGCGTCTGAAGGGAATCGTGAGGCACGGAGATGAGTTACTCGCTAAACCCGGAGGGGAAAATGGGAAATTTCCTGAGGGTCTGAAGTGTTGCTGGTGTTTTTCCAGGTAATAGAACGTGGCGGAGGCCCCTTTCTTGGCACTTTTTGGGAGCGCCACGGAGAAGGCCTGAGAAGCCGGAGCTCCTGGCATGAAGATCGGGCGGTTGAGCAGGGCCGGCCCGGGCTGGATTTCGGAGACCGGGGGATCAATGAGCGAAATTGGTTAGTCTGGCTTGAGGCTGGCAGCAACCTCCGCGATGGCCGCGGGGTAGATCTTGTGCTCCTCGATCTGGATGCGGGCGTGGAGGGACTCCGGGGTGTCGTCAGGGAGAACGGGAACAGTGGCCTGGGAAATGACCGGGCCGGTGTCCATCCCGGCGTCCACGTAGTGCACGGAACATCCACTTTCGGTGGCACCTGCCTCCACGGCCTGGGTCCAGGCGTGAAGACCGGGGAAACTGGGGAGAAGGGAGGGGTGAATATTGATGATGCGTCTGGTGAAGGCCTGGAGGAGGGGAGCGCGCAGCAGGCGCATGAACCCGGCCAGGCAGACCAGTTCGACCTCGGATTGCCGGAGCGCTTCGGCGGTTTCGTGCTGGGCTTCTTCCGGGAAGTTCGATTTGAAATCACGGCAGTTGATGAGGCCGGTCGGCAGGCCGGCCCGGGCTGCTCGGTCCAGAATGTAGGCGTTCGGGATGTCGCTGAGGACCAAGGCGATCTCGGCGTCGAGCCCGCCCGCGGCGATGGCGTCGAGAATGGCCTGCATGTTGGAACCGGAACCGGAGCCGAGAATACCGAGGCGAATCACGGCGGGATGTTACGATTGGAAGCACCGGGAAACAAGCGCTCCCGGGGGAGAAAAGACAGGAGGGAGGGGGGCGGGAAGGGCGGCTTCCCGTTGGTGGTCGGGGCGGGAAGTTGGACAGATTTCCCCGGCACTCAGCTTTCACTTGCCCCCACCGGGGCGGGGGGGGCATAGTCCGTGTGCTGTGAAACTTGCGTTTTTTATGCTGTTGAGTGTCGGCTGCGTGCTGACGATGTGTTCCTGCGGAACGGTCGATGACCATAAGGGGGGCGGTGGCGCCTTTGACGACTCCTACCTCGGGAAGCGGCTCGATTCGAATAATCCGAGCTTGGAGGACAATCCTAACGAGAAGGGGAAGACGGCGGTGCCGTCCTACCAGCAATGGCGCGAGGAGTAGGCCGAACCTTTTCTCAAAACTCAGGCTAAAATGCACGATCCCCGGATCGACCAGCTGGCGCGACAACTGGTCCGCTACTCGACTAACCTGAAGCGGGGCGAGAAGGTTCTCGTCGACCTCTATGATGTTCCGGAAGAGATCGGGATCGCCCTGGTCAGAGAAGCACGTGGGCGGGGTGCGATTCCCTTTGTCACGGTGAATTCCCTGCGGGTCTCACGGGAACTTCTCCGGGGGGCGACCGACGAGCAGTACCGCCTTCTCGCGAAGCACCGCATGGCTGAGATGCGTGACATGAATGCCTACATTGCGGTGCGGGGCAGCCATAACATCGCGGAGTGGAGTGACGTGCCGGCCGGGCGGATGGATCTGGTGCAGGGGCACACCCGCAAGGTTCTGCGCCATCGGGTGGAGAAAACGAAATGGTGTGTGCTGCGCTGGCCCCATGCGGCGATGGCCCAGCAGGCGGGAATGAGCACGGAGGCCTTTGAGGATTTTTACTTTCGCGTGTGTCTCCTGGATTACAGGGCACTCAAACCGGCCATGAATGCCCTTGGGCGGCTCATGACCAGGACGGACCGGGTGCAGATCAAGGGGCCGGGAACGGATCTTGAGTTCTCGATCAAGGGCATTCCCGCCATCCCCTGTGGTGGAGAGTGCAACATTCCGGACGGAGAGTGTTTTACCGCACCCGTGCGGGATTCGATAAATGGGGTGATCGCCCACAATGCGGCGACGATTTACAACGGGATTCCGTTTGACGGCATCGTGCTCGAGTTTGAGAAAGGCAGGATTGTAAAGGCGCAGGCGGACGGAAAAAACAAAGAGATCAACAAGATTCTCGATGCGGATAACGGCGCGCGTCATATCGGCGAATTCGCACTGGGATTTAATCCGGAGATCCGGGAACCGATGCGCGACATCCTCTTCGACGAGAAGATTGCGGGCTCCTTCCACTTCACGCCCGGGCAGGCCTACGACGAAGCCAGCAACGGAAACAAATCCAAGGTTCACTGGGATATGGTGAGTATCCAGCGCAGCGACTACGGGGGTGGTGAAATCTGGTTTGACGGCAAGCTCATCCGCAAGAACGGGAAGTTCCTGCCGAAGGCTCTGCAGAAGTTGAACTGGTAGTTAGGGAAAGGCGGTTGCGCAGGACGGGGAAGCAGGGGGCCGCTCCCCTTTCCATTCGGCCTTTCCGCTCGCTCCGGATTCGCCTTGGAAATAGTCAGGAAATCTGAAATTGTTAGGCGCAATGCTTCGGCCAATCGGACTGTGGGTGATGCTTGCCGGCATGGCAGGCGCGCAGAGCTACGTCGCAAGCCGGGAGAAGGCTCCTTCCGCGGCCCGTGAGTTCAGGGCGGCCTGGGTGGCCTGCGTCTACAATATCGACTGGCCCCCCAGCAAGGGGTTGAGCGCCCGGACCCAGCAGGCGGAGTTGCGGCGTATCCTCGACAAGATGGCGTCCCTGCGCATGAACGCGATCATCTTCCAGGTGCGGCCGCAGGCCGATGCGGTCTACCGGTCCGGGATTGAGCCATGGTCGCCCTGGCTCACCGGCACGATGGGGCGCGATCCCGGCTACGATCCGCTGGCCTATTGCATCCAGCAGGCCCATGCACGAAATATAGAGGTCCACGCTTGGTTTAACCCCTTCCGGGCGGTTCCACATAAGGACCACCGGGTGTCCTCCAACCATGTCTCTCGCACGCATCCGTCCATTATCCGCAACTTCAAGGTTCACAAGTGGATGGATCCCGCGAGTAGCTTTACGCGGCAGCGTGCACTTGATGTCATCATGGATGTGGTGCGGCGTTATGATGTCGATGGTGTGCACATCGATGATTATTTCTATCCGTATCCCAGCGTGGTGAATGGGCGGGCTACGCCCGACTTCCCGGACGGAAAATCGCCCTCGCAGCGACGGAACTATGTGAACTCCTTCGTCCGCTCGATGTACTCCAAGGTGAAGGGAACCAAACCATGGGTGCGGGTTGGTATCAGCCCGTTCGGGATCTGGAAACCGGGGATTCCGCGGGGCACCACAGCCCATATCAATGCTTACGAACACCTTGCGGCTGATTCCCGCAAGTGGCTGGCCTCGGGTTGGTGCGACTATCTATCGCCCCAGCTTTACTGGAGAATTAAGGGGCCGCAGAGTTACACCCTGCTTCTGAACTGGTGGCGCTCGCAGGGTCGCCGTCCGGTGTGGCCTGGCCTTGCGACCTCGCGCATCAAGTCCAGTGAGGACCCCGGGCGTCCCGCCAGCGAAATTGTTAATCAAGTTCAGCTCTCGCGCACCATCGGACAGAATTACGTCGGGCATGTGCACTGGAGCGCCAAGGCCCTCATGCAGAATCGTGGCGGGGTGACGAGCGCGCTGGCCAAGAGTATTTATACCCATCCCGCCCTCGTGCCGCCCATGCCGTGGTCGAGTAAATCGGAGCCACCTGCTCCCAGCGTCAAGGCCAAGAGGGCAAAGGGCGGAACGCAGGTGCGTTGGTCCCGAGTCCCGACCGCATCCAAATACGTAGTACAGGCGCGTTATGGATCGCGCTGGAACTCCCTGGCGATCACTCACGGGGGGCGCCTGGATGTTACCTTGA
>JAAZXD010000098.1 GCA_014240355.1 Roseibacillus sp.
GTGACGTCCTCCTGCCCCTCCGTAAGCGGTGCGCCCACCGAGTGGAGGCAGGGAACGAAGGTTCCGTGTCCATCGCGACCGAGATTGATGGCCCCGGAGGCCTCGTCCTCGAGACGCTTGAGCACGTCGCTTCCGATCTTGGCCATGATGCGCATGTTGACCACAACGTAGGCGCTGTCGGAAATCTCGACTCCGATCTTGGCAAAGGGAGAATCGAGGGGGCCCATGCAGAACGGAATAACATACATGGTCCGGCCCTTCATGCATCCGGCGAAGAAGCCCTTGAGCTTCTCGCGCATCTCGGCGGGATCAGCCCAGTTGTTGGTCGGCCCCGCATCGTCCTCCTTCTCGGAGCAGATGAAGGTGCGGTCTTCCACACGCGCCACGTCACTCGGACTGGAGCGGGCCAGGAAGCTGTTGGGGCGTTTCTCGGGATTAAGCCGGGTGAAGGTGCCGGCATCGACGAGGAGCTGGGTCAGGTCGTCCCACTCGGCCTGTGATCCGTCCGACCAGCGGACGTTGGCGGGCTGGCAGAGGGCGATCATTTCGTTCACCCAGTCGAGGAGTCCCTGATGGCTTGTTGGTGCGTCGGACATGGCGCGCGAATTACAGCAAAATGCCTTTTTTGCAAGGGCAGGTGTGCTCTTTTCGTCACAGATTCGTGTGAGGACCTTGCGGGGCAGGAGCAGCAGGAAGGGGTTTGGCCGGGGCTGGAGCAGACCAATTGGAGGTTTTGCTTGGCTTGAGGGGACCGGAATGGGGTGCTAGATGTGCGGAACGCAGATGGGATATGCCGACCGCGATTACTTTCGAGAGGGTGCCACCCGGCCCCCTGGGCGACTGGCGGGCGCGCCGGTGGTCAAGTGGCTCCTTTTCCTGAATATCGGGGTGTTTCTGGTGGAGGTCTTCCTTGATTTGGGGGTCACTTTTGGAAAATTAGGAGCGTTCACCATCCAGGAAGGCCTGTTTGGGTTCCAGGTATGGAGGCTGATTACCTTCCAGTTCCTGCACGCAGACCTCGGGCACCTCCTCTTCAATTCGATTGCGATCTACTTTTTTGGGGCCTTCGTGGAGCAGCAACTGCGCAGTCGGGCCTTTCTTCTCTTCTACCTTCTCTGCGGCGTGTCCGGGGCCCTGGGTTACGCCACCTTGGTGTCCGTCTCCAATACTTATCTGGACGTGGGGGTAGTGGGTGCTTCGGCTGGGATCTTCGGAATCCTGGCAGTTGCCGCGATGATTGCTCCGGATATGCGGGTTCAACTGCTCTTTCCCCCGGTGACTCTCACCATGCGGCGCATGGCAATTCTCGTGCTTGCATACGGCGTGTTCGTCGTGCTGGCGGGAGGACCCAATGCGGGGGGCGAAGCGGGTCACCTCGGCGGAGCGCTGGCCGGGTTTCTCTTGTGGAAAATTCCCGTGTTGCGTGGGCTGCTGGGACATCTCGGGCGTTCAGGCCAGGGGGGCTCGAAGAAGCGCCCTGCCTTCCAGATCCGGATTGCGAAGAGAGAAAAGGGTTACCAGAAGAAATTGCGGCCACAGTCGACGATCACGGAGCTGGAATCCAATGAGGTGGACCGCATCCTCGACAAGATCAACGAGCACGGTCTGCAGTCGCTTACCGGGGAGGAGCGTGAGCTTCTCGCCCGGGCCGGGAAGAAGTGAGGGCCAGGGAACAGGACACGCCGGTCTGTCTGCGGAGGGATCGCCTGTTTTAGGACTCCCCTTCCCCCTCACTTTGACTTTCACTCTTCCCGTGACCGACGAGGAGATGAGCAACTGTGCCGAGCCGGAGCGTCAGATGGAGAGGTTGCGGGCCATCATGCACCGGCTACGGGCGCCGGGGGGATGTCCCTGGGATGCGGAGCAAACGCACGCCAGCCTGGTGTCCAATCTGATTGAGGAGGCCTATGAGACGGTCGATGCCATCCGGCGTGAGGACTGGGTGCACCTGGAGGAGGAACTGGGGGACCTGCTCCTGCAGGTTGTTTTCCACAGCGAGCTGGCGGAGGAGGAGGGACGCTGCAATTTCGATGATGTCGCCAGGGGAGTATGTGACAAGCTGGTGCGGAGGCACCCCCACGTGTATGGGGACGGGGAGGCCCGGGATACCAGCGCGGTGCTGAGTCGCTGGGAGGAAATCAAGCGCGAGGAGAAGGGCGCGGATGCCGAGCCCTACCTGCACGGAGTGGGCAAGGGGCTGCCGGCCCTTCTGCGTGCGGCCAAGTTGCAGAAGAAGGCCGGCAAGGTGGGCTTTGACTGGCCGGATGTAATCGGGGTTCTCGGGAAGATTGAAGAAGAGCTGGCGGAGGTGAAGGCCGAGCTGCCGCCAACGGGTGGGGAAGTGACCCCTGCCTTGGAGTCCGAGGTGGGAGATCTCCTCTTTGCGGTGGTGAACCTGGCCCGCAAGATGGGAATCGATCCGGAAGTGGCTCTGGAGGGGACCAATGTGAAATTCGAGGAGCGCTTCGCTTCCATGGAGCAGGAGCTGGGGGAGCAGGGGAGCTCACTGGAGGAGGCGAGCCTGGAGGAGATGGAGGAGGGTTGGGTGCACGCGAAGAGGTCGGGGGCGTCAGCGTAGCATCAGGGGACCTGCTTCTTTTCGCGGAAGGACTGGATGATCCCAAGGGCTTCCTGCTGCAGCTTCGGGGTGAGGGGTCGGGGCAGGGCCGCCTGCATGATGATGACCGAGTTCCTGGCGTCGATGAGGACGAGGTAGTAGGTGAACTTGACGATCTGGTCCCGGTAACTGGCCTCGATCGGGACCACGGCGAAAACCGCGGGCTTGCCGTCGAAATTGTCCTGCTTCTGGGATTTTACTTCCGCACTCACCTTGAACCCCGCCTTTCGGATGGCCTTGACCCGTTCTGCGAGGGTGCCTTCCAGATTGGCTCGATGATCCTTGGCCACCGGCAACTGATAGATGGAGAAGGACCCCTCCCCGCCTGGCGCATCACGGTAGAGGATGGCTCCGTCATCGGGTCCCTTGCCCTTTTCCCAGTCGGCAGGGATAGCGACCGAGAAGCGTTCCCTGGCGAAGGGGACCTTTCCGGCCTGGAGGACAGCACCCGGGGAGAGGGTCAGCAGGACCAGGACCAGCTGGCGCAGGGAGGGAATAATCATTTCCAAGCCTCTACGGGTGCCGGGAAGGGAAGGCCAGCATAATCAGGAGAGGATGCAGCGGCAACCGGGGGGCTTGTTGCGGGGAATGAAAAAGCCCCGCGGGGGGGCGGGGCTTGCAGGGGCGTTGGTTGCGATCCCCGGTTTCTATTCACCAAGGGCGTAGCGCACAAAGCGGCGGACGGAGAGGGTGTCGCCAATATCCCCACCTTTCGCTTCGAGAAGCTTGCCCACGGTGATATCGGGATCCTTTACGAAGGCCTGCTCCAGAAGACAGCGCTCGGAGTAGAACTTGCCGAGCTTGCCCTCGATGATCTTCTCAAGAATTTCAGGCGGCTTGCCACTGTCTGCCATTTGCTTGCGGAAAAGGTCCTTCTCGGACTCGATGAGGTCGGAGGGGATGTCGTCGCGGGTGATCCCGGCGGGGGAAAGGGCCGCGATGTGGAGGGTGAGATCCTTGACCAGGGTGTGGAATTCGTCGTTGGCGGAGGTGCCTTCATTTTCACAACCCACCTCCACCAGCACACCGACCTTGCCGCCAAGGTGAATATAGGAGGCTACCAGGCCCGAGCCCTCCATGTCGTAGCGGGTCAGGCGCCGAAATTGCAGGTTTTCGCCCAACTCGATGACCTTGGCCTTCACGAAGCCCTCAATTGTGTCCTCGCCGTGAGAGACGGCGTTGGCTGCTTCGAGATCGGTCGCGCCGGAGGCCGCGACGGTTTCGACCAGCTCTCCCACGAAGCCCTGGAAGTTTTCGTTCTTGGCCACGAAGTCGGTTTCGCAGTTCACCTCGGCAAGGATGCCGTGCTTGGAGTCGGAATCAATATGGGAAATGACCACGCCTTCCTTGGCGGCGCGGTCGGCCTTCTTGGCCGCCTTGATGGCTCCTGCTTCACGGAGTTTCTTGATAGCCCCTTCGATGTCGCCATCGGTTTCCTGAAGGGCCCTCTTGCACTCCATCATGCCCGCGTTGGTGCGGTCGCGGAGTTCCTTTACCTGGGATGCGGTGATAGACATGGGGAAAATGGGATTGGTAATTTGTGCTCGGCCGTTGGGGTGCACCGGCAGCGCACCTGATCACGGTTAACCGACAGGGCGAGACCGGTTAGCCCTTGGTGGCCACCACGATGGAGTCGACCAGGTTCTGCAGGACGATGCGGACGGAACGGATGGAGTCGTCGTTGGCAGGGATGGGATAGTCGATCACGCTGGGATCGCCATTGGTATCCACGATTCCGATGATGGGGATCTTGAGCCGGCGGGCTTCTGCCACCGCAATGGATTCCTTGGCGGTGTCTACGATGACGAGGGCCTGGGGCGGCTTGTCCATCTCGCGCACACCCTGGAGGTTGCGCAGGAGCTTGTTCTTTTCGCGGTTGAGGGCGGCCAGTTCCTTTTTCGACATGGCCTTGTACTCGGGAGCCTTTTCGATGCCCTCAAGGTACTTGAGGCGTTCCACGGATTGCCGGATGGTGGCCAGATTGGTGAGAGTGCCCCCGAGCCAGCGGTGGTTGACGTAGTATTGCCCGGAGGCTTCGGCCGCTTCGCGCACCGCTTCCTGGGCCTGCTGTTTGCAGCCGACAAAGAGGATCTTGCGGTTCTTTCCGTCCAGTTCGGCGATGAAGCCGGAGGCCTTGTCGAGACAGCGGACGGTCTCTTCGAGGTTGATGATGTGGATGCCTCCCTTGTCCTTCATGAGGTAGGGGCGCATCCCGGGATTCCACTTGCGGGTCTGGTGTCCGTAATGGACGCCCGCCTCCACCATTTCCTTAACGAGTTCGTTGATCATTCTGATGTCCTCCGTTGATTCACAGAGGCTCTGTTGTGTGGAGGGCCCGCCGCAGGATTGATTCCTTCGGCTCTCCGTTGTTTTTCGGCGGCGCGGGGAAGGGGCGGGGGAATTAGGCAATTGCGGTACAGTTGGCAAGGATATTCCCGTAATTTACAGTCCTTGGGAGGGACGGACAGCATCGTCCCGGGGGGAGGACGGAAGAGCTGAAGAGGTCCGATTCCAGTCTGTATTCAAGTTGCCAGACCCTGTAAACTGAAGGCATGACGGAGCGGGAGCAGGCCGCGAATCATCTCAAGGTGATTCGGTCATTGATGGAGCGGACAACGGTCTACCGCACAATCTCATGGCCTACAGCCTTGTTTGGAGGCTCGCTGGCGGTTCTCTTGGCGGCCCTCCTCTTTCTCAGGGAGCAGGCGGCCATCCTGGAGGGAACGGTGGGAGAAAAGGGGATCTCGGAAGGCTCGTGGGTCATCTGCTGGTTGGTTGCCCTTGTTCTGACCACGCTTTTCAATGTCATGCTGGTCTCCCGAAAGTCCAAACGGGAAGGGCGACCGTTCTTCTCGCCGGGCCTCAAGATGGCGCTGCGGGCGTTTATCCCGCCCATGCTGGTCGGCGGAGTCCTTGGAATCGCGCTGACGTTGAAGGCGGACGGGGATTCCGCGTCCGGTGCTTCGATCTGGGTGACCTGTTATGGGTTGGCCCTGCTTGCCACGCGGGGACTGGCCCCGGCTTCCATTCCACGTCTGGGGCTGGCCTTTCTTATCGCGGGCCTCGCCGCCTTCCTCTATTCGTGGAGTGATGGCGCAAATCGACTGCCTGGCCTGGGAACCCCGGATCGAATGGAGAGTTTGATACTGGAAGCCAGCCTGATCATGGGATTCTGCTTCGGATTCTTCCACCTCGTTTACGGGGTGATTGTGATGAAGGCCAGCAAGGAGGAAGACGGAGAGTCGGGAGACGGGGATTCCTGAGAGGGTCGCTCAGGGGCGAATTGGCAATGCCATGATTGATTTTTCCAAGCTCGACCGGGTCATCCACGAGAAGGGCCGGCTCGGGATTGTCACCCTGCTGGCCTCGAGGGGAGAGTCCTGGACCTTCCAGGACCTCAAGGCCGGACTGCAGATGAGTGACGGGAATCTCAGCACTCATCTCCGAACCCTCGAGAAGGCCGGATACGTGGATTCCAGGAAAGTGGGAGGGCGGGGACGTCCCCAGACCCACTATCAACTGACCAGCGCTGGACGGAAGACCTTTGAATCCTACCTCTCGGTCCTGGAGGAGATCGTTGACCTGGGGAAGGAGTTTTCGCAGGGCAGGGGCGGGGCTTTCACGGCATCTTCGGGGCGAGGTCGTTTTTTCTCACATTTGTCGAACGATTTTCGCCGCCGGCGGTCTCACTTTGTGGCGCAAAGTAAAACAGAGAATCAAAATGGACCGAATCGTTATTGCCGCTGTAACCTTGGGAGCCTTTGCCTGCCTGGCTGCCATAACCCTCGAGGACTTTGGACCTGAGGTGCTCAACAAGGCTTTATGGCCCCTCGTCACAGTGGAGGGAGCAGGGCTCATCGCCCTTGCCATAACCTGTCGGAATGGGGCGCCATGCCGCAGGATTGATCACGAGGATAGAGCGCATCCTGAGAATTAGCGAGTGATTGCCCCTGATCAACTGGACGCCGCGTTCTCGGACCGGGCCTTGTTTGCTCCGGGCAATTTCAAGATCCGATGAAAATGTATCATAGAAAGAGGATGTGCCTGTTGGGGTTGGTGCTTTGCCTGCCCGTGCTCCTGATTGGTTGTATAGATGTTGGCGGAGACCGGGAGAATGACGAGGTGGAGATTCTCAGTGAAAAGAAATCACCCAACGGAAAATACGTCGCCACGAGTTTCTCCTGCTCCGGAGGAGGGGCCGCAGGGTACTTCTATTTCAATGCCAACCTGCGCAAAGCGGGTGAGGAATTGGATCAACTGGATGGCCTGATGGGCAAGCACAAGGATTGGAAGGCCTTCACGGACATTGAGGTGCGCTGGATCGACGACAACAACCTCGAGGTCTCCTGCAAAGAGAATGATTCACCCGAATACAGAGAGAACAACGCAGTCAAGGTGGAATCCCGCTACGGCATCAGGATTCATTACAAAGTCAAAAAAGGGGACCCCTGAAAATGAAGAAACGTATTATCTCAATATGGACGAGCCTTTTGCTGGCCCAGTTTTCTTACGCTGACGAAGCGGCCCTGGACCGTAGGAAAGTCGAGTTTTTTGAGAAGCTTTATAAGACCAGGATCGAAGGAGTTAAGCCTCTCGAGGAGTATCCGGATCCTGACCAGTTCTATTCCGCCATCGCCCGGCAAGTGGGGATTCCGAAGAAAGCATTTGATGCGGTCGAAAAGAGGTTTGGTTGGAAGCAAAACGACGAATTTTTTCTAGCTGCCATGGTCAAAGGCGGAGGGGCTGCGGATGATTGGGGAGTCATGGTCACTAAATTCCCAACTGGCTTGAGAACTGCAAAATCCATCGAAGAAAGGAAAAAGTTGCTGAAGGCAATGGAAATGAAATTTGTTGTCATTCACTACGATGGGACCATTTCGTTCCCGAAAGAGAAAAAGGAAGAGCCTGACGCACTCGAAAAAGAACGCCCAGAAACTGGCCATGTTCACCCGGGGAAAGGCCATGTCCACCACGCCGATTTACAGCGGCACCAAGACAAAAAACCTTAAAGGAGTGACTTCGGCTTAAGGATGAAACCACAATTTCGAATCTTGGTGGCGCAGCACTACGGCATGTGCTTTGGCGTACGTGATGCCCTGGCGGCGACTGAGAAGGTGTCCTCCCGGCGCCCGGCTACGATCCTGGGGGAGCTGGTGCATAACGAAGTGGTACGGCAGCGGTTAAACGCATTAGGGGCTCGGGAGGGAAAACTTGAGGCGGCTGGGGCCGCCACCACGGATGTCATCGTGACCGCCCACGGAGCAGCGGACCGGGATCGCAAGCGCTGGAAGGATGCGGGCTACCGAGTGACCGACACGACCTGTCCGTTGGTCCGCAAGGCGCATGTGGCCCTTTCCCGTCTGGTTTTGGAGGGATATACGCCGATCGTGATAGGGAAGAAGGGTCACGTGGAAGTAGAGGGGTTGACGGGGGATTTCCCAGGAGCTCACGTGGTTTTGAGCGATCCGGAAGTAGAAGCCCTGCCTTTTTCCGAACGCTTCGGGGTAGTGGCCCAGACCACGCAGCCGATCGAACGGGTGGAGGATCTGATCGAGAAGATCCGGCAGCGTCATCCCGCTGCCGAGGTGGTATTCAAGGACACCGTCTGCCAACCCACCAAGGAGCGCCAGAAGGCCCTCGAGCAACTCTGTGACGTGGCTGAGGTTGTCCTGGTAGTAGGCGGGCACAATTCCAACAATTCCTTACAGCTTGTTGAGAAGGCCCGCCGGTGGGGTTGCCGGGCCGAACGGGTGACCCGGTCCACAGAGATCCAGGAGCACTGGCTTTCCGGAGCCAGGGTAGTGGGTGTCACCGCGGGAACGTCCACTCTCAAGGAGAGCGTGGAAGGGGTGCTGCGCCACCTGGAGAGACTTGGAGGAAAGCGCATGGACTCATTTCAGAGCACCCGGAAGCCCGCGAAATCTCTGCTCTGACGCTACCCGCATTCCACCGAGGGATGAGCTTCTCCGGCAGCTGCGGGGATGCCGCAATCTGCCACGCCTCGTAGGGGAACCGACAACCGAGACCATGAGCTTCCTCCTTTCAAGAGTTGAGGACGGAGGATCGTAAGCCCTGCCGGAGGGAGTAATCCCTCTTTTCCTGCAACTTTTCCAGTGGCGGTGAGTTTCTGTTGTGAACGAAGGACTGAAAAATCCCTTTGATCCGCCGCAGTAATTGGCAAAGAATGGGAGTTCTCTAATGTTTACCTCACGATGAAGCCGACGTTCCTTTGCCTTCTGGCCCTGCTGACGCTCCCCGTATCGAGCGAACCTGAGAAACTGAGTGCCCTCGATGTGCAACTCCTGCTCGACAAGATCAAGGAGCTGCGGGAGGGATCGCAGAAGCGCATCGGAGCCCGTTATACGACTGCTCACTCCGCCTTTCGGGCGGCCATTCAAAGTGACGCTGCTGCGCACGCTCTTTTCCTGAATTGTACCGAGAAGGTGCAGTTTGAGGACAAGCAGAAGAGCGGCAGTGACTTCCGGGACTGGAAGCGGCGCCACAAGGAGCGGACCGACACCCCGGCCTTCCGCCGCGCCCTGCGCCACCAGTTGAACTGGCTGCTGCTTACGCTCCAGACCGCCTCGGAGCCAAAGGGACGGGATCAGATCTGGTCCAAGGCCCTCGATCATATCTTGAAGGATGCTAAGGACCTTGAGGGCTCGCAGAACCTGCTCCGCCAGAACGTGCTCGATACCGTTTTCGCCGAGGCCTACTCGGTCGACAACATTGACATAACCGACTGGCCAACCTCCCCGTTGCAGCTGGATGCGGTCTACGAGGGACTGGTCCTGCCCTCCCTGCGTCAGGTGAAGACCCTGGGTCAGCTTGAGCAGGCGTGGGAACGACGCATTCTTCACGAAGGGACCATGATCGAGATCT
>JAAZXD010000099.1 GCA_014240355.1 Roseibacillus sp.
TGCGCTCCAGGGGCCGTTGTTGACCCGGTAGCGATAACCGAAGAGTCCCGGCCCACCCACCGTGAGGGTGACTCTGGTTGAAGTGGTAAAGGCGGGTGGTTCCCCCGTGATCCGGATTTGATCGGATACGAGGGCGCCGAGGTCATCTCCGAGTGGTCCGGCGTTGAGCGCGGGAGATCCTGGCAGGAGGCTGAAGTCGCCGTTGTCGGGATCGGCGAAAAGGGGCAGCCCGGTGAAACTTCCAGTGCCGAGGTCGTAAATCGTCTCTCCCGTATGTTCGATCCCCACGCTGGTGTCGATGATGGCGGGATCGACGAGGTTATGGAAGAACTCCAGGGGGGTCCGGAAGGTGGAGTCCTCGGTAAGCATGTCGGCGTTGCCGAATACCCGGGGGATATCAAGGAAGATATTGGAACTGGCGTAGGCTGCTGCCGCAGGAGTGGGCGAGCTGTCGCCGGGGACGAAGAGGTTGATGACGGATCCGATGTTGTTGTTGTCGAAGGTGTCCACGAAGTCGGGGTGGATCTTGTAGATGGTGTTGCTTTCGAAGATGGTATCCGATTCGCCCTTCAGGCTGATGGCGTGGTCGACGTCCCAGAAGATGTTGCGGGCAAGCATTGTCGTGGTGTTGGACCTGTCTCCGGTGGAGATGGCGCTGGCATAGCCGCGGTCGGAGGTCTCATTATCCTTGAAGATGTTGGTGAAGATGTTTCCGGCGATGTAAAGATCGCCGCCAAGATCCAGTTCCTCGCAGCGCGATCCTGCAAAATAGTTGTTGAGAATCTGGACGATGGGGCCAGGCCGACTTCCGCTCTCCACGTCAACCACGTCATTGTGGCCCTTGTTGGTTCCGAACCTGTTGTTGCGGATGATGTAGCGACCGCCCGCGGGGATGTCGCCTTCGCCCTTGACGTGTTCGCTGATGTTGTCCAGGCCCAGTGCGGCAGCCTGCTCATCAGGGGCGAACATGTCGGGGAAGATACAGTTCTCAATGATGACGGAGGCGTCATCGGTGTAGATCATGCGGATGTGGGTGCCACTGAAACGCACGTCATCGATCACGCATTGTGAACGGAGGATGCCGATCGATCCTTCCCGGTGCTGGGCGTTGCGGATGTCGACATGGGCAATGCGGTTGGCGGGATCCATCGAGTCCACAATCTTGATTCCGTCCCACTTGGGTGGCCCCGGGGGAAGGTCATCGCTGGCGGAGTCGTTCTCAAAGGGGGCTCCCGGAACGCTGGTGAGCTGCACTCGGCTGGTGGGGCTGCCCTCCAGGCGGATCGTGCCGTTGACGGTGAGGCGGGTCCCGGGTTCAAAGTAGACGTTGGCACCGGCCTCGATGACGAGGTTGTTTCCGGCGGGCACAGTGGCATCGGACGTTATTCGATAGGGGCCGTTGGCGGCCAGCCAGCGGATCTCGGATCCCGCCCCGTCGAAGACGTTGTCATAGGGATGGCGGCCGAGGTCCCGGTTGGTGCCGTCCGGATCGGGGGGAAGGGCTGGATCTGCGGTATTCCTGGCAGGGGAAGAGGCGGTGAGATGGTAGTTATTGGTTTCCGGACTAACAAAGAGCGGATCGACATTGAGGTTGCCCGGGTCCTGGCCGGCAGCATCGGGCCAGGGTTGGCCGATCAGGGTGTGCCCCACGGTGATGTCGGAGGGATCGTAGTCCGTCCGGATGTCGTCCCCGTTGTTCCAGATGATGGAATTCGTGATATCGTAGAAGCTGGGATCGTCGTTGCCGTTCTTGTTCTCGGCCTGCAGGCCCATGGCGCCGTTATCGGTGATGGTGCAAAACCGGAGAGTGGCGCTGGCATCGTTCTTGGCGGAGAACCCGATGTCACAGGACGTGAAAAGGCAATGCGTTACGGTGGCTGTTCCCCCCAGCATGCTCATGCCCTTGTCAGTGATATTGCGACTGATGGAATCCTCCACCAGGAGGTCGGCATCCAGGGTGTCGATGCCATCGTCTTCGCAGTTGGCGACGACCAGTCGGCGAAGCGTGATGGACTGGCCGGGTCCGGCGCCGTGCAGGTAGATGGCATCGTTGTCATCGGTTACCCCGTCCTCACGGTACTGACCCAGCATGTCGGTGATCCAGCAGTCCTCCATGAGGACGCCCGTGTCGAACGTTTCGATTCCCATCACGGAGCGTGCCCAGTGACACTCCCGGAAGATCATCACCGAGTCGGAACCTCCCTGCCTGTCGGTTTGTCCCACCTTGCCGCGGTTATCGGAGATGGTGCAGTTCTCGAAGGTGACGTCTGATCCCATGATGCGCAGGACCCGGCCGTGGTCGGTGTGTCCTCCGCGGGGGGAATGACCGGCCCGGTGGATGTTGCTGAAACTGAACCGGGCAGACTGGGAATTGTCGAAGAGGATCTGGCCCCAGGGCGCATTGTCGGCGGAGGAGGTGAAGGTGATGGGGCGGGTATCTGTTCCCGCCGCCTCGATATGTCCCTGCACGATGAGGTCGCGTCCCCCGGTGCCTTCGCTGGTGGGATCACCGTCGACGAGGATGAGGGTGCCGGGATGAATGGTGAGGACGTGTCCGACCGGGACGGTGGTGTCATCTGTAAGATGCACGATTCCCTCCCAGGCAGTAGAGGCGCCGGGCAAGGTGCCGCTTACAGGAGTAACGGCCTGGTCGTGAAGGCTGGTGAGAGTCTTGCGGGCCTGCTGCTGAGCCGCGGTGGCGGTGATGGTGAGGTTCCCGGGATTGGTTGCCGGCCAGGCGGCGGTCAGTTCAAAGTCAAAGCTGATGTCCGAACTCTCGTCGTCGTCCTGGTGCATCTCGACCGCGATGGTATTGGTGCCATCGACGAGCAGGGAGTGTATGTCTTCGGCGGCGAAATCGAGATCATCGGGATCAAGGAAGTCATCCTCCCGGCTCGATCCGTTGCTTGCCTCGGTGAGGTAGTCGGGATCCGCCTCCACGTTGTCGCGGCCGATGACGGTTCCATTGAGGTAGAGCACCATTCCGTCATCGCGTTTGATACGGTAGTCCAGGGCGATCACCTGGGAGGCGTCGGCGATGGTGAAATCCTTCCGGAAGTAGGTTGTGATGTACTTGTTGTCCTCGTCGTTCCGGTCGTTGTCTTCGTCGGAACCGAACCGCACTTCGGTGGCCTCGTCGTTGTCTCCGTAACCGAGTTCCGCAGGTCCGCTCCTCCAGGAGTCATCGTTGAATTCCTGGTCACGCCAGCTGGTTCCCTGGTCCGATCCGTTGTCGAGGTAGTTCCAGATCTCGCCGGTATTGATCAGATTGGTCTGAATGCCACCCGCGCCTCCTGCAATCTTCACCAGGGCCGAGCCCAGTCCGTTGCGGATGGTGACCGTGTCAGGCGTGAGGGTGACCCCCTGGACATCACTGGTCAGGGTGGCGGTGGTCTCCCAGAGGTTCCGGTTGAAACTTCCGTCGGGATCACGGAACTCAAGCCGGACCAGAACGGGATGGGACGGAAGATAGGAATCCCGGGTGACAATCTTGAGGCTCCCGACGGGAATTTCCCCGATCAGGGTGCCTGAAACATCAGTGGTGGTGCCGGTATCATTCCAGACGTCGAGGAAGGTCTGATCGATTACGGATCCAGTGCCAGCGGGTCCACTGAAACACTGCACGACAACCCGGTTGAGTCCCGGATTGAAGAAGGTGTCCCCGGGGTTCACCTCAAACTGCCAGGCCCCGGATCGCTGGGTTCGGTTTGCTTCCACACCATTGAGCAGGACGGAGAGGCCCCGGCCGGCCCGGAAATCACCACTGAATTGCGCCGTTCCGTCGGTAGTCCGGAAAAATCCGTCATCCAATGGCAGGGTGCAGTCGGCGGAGAAGCTGTCGGGAATCCGGTTGCGCGCACCATCCAGTCGTCCAGTGACCCAGTCCCCGGCATCCTCGATTTCGTCTTCCGATACCCAGTCGTCGAGCAGTTCGTCGATCATTGGGTGCAGGATGGCGGGGTCGAATGCTCCGTTAAGGAGTTCCAGCAACCTGGCGTAGTAACGATAAACGATTTCGTCGTTCTGGAAAAACCTGGTCAGCCCCGGCAGGTCGTCAAAACTCCAGAGGGACCTGTTGGTGTCCACGGTGATGCTTCCCAGGTTGAACACCGTGTCGAGGTCGTGAGGAACGAGGAGGAAGCGCGGATCCTTCACGCCGCGGTAGAGTCCATAGTCGTCTCCCTTGGAGGTGATCAACCCTCCTTCCCGGTTGCCGGCAAGGGTGTCGAGGGCGAAGTAAGTGAGCCACTGGTCGATATTGAGGACCTGACCGACCTCGTGCAGGTAGGTTTCCTCCGGGGCATTGTTCAGGGCATTGGTCAGGGCGATGAGGTCACTCCAGTCATCCTCGCTCTGGTTGGTCTTCTTGAAGTAGGTGTTGCGGTAGCTATCCGGGTCGGCCCCCTCGTAGCGGAGATCCCCCTCCTCGTTGGCATCCTCATCGTCCCGCACCTGGTAGAAGTTGCCGTCCGGGTCCAGGGGCCAGTGATTTTCGGTGTATGCGCTGCCGAAGCTCTCCAACCGTGCATAAGAACCGTACATGTTGGATCCGCTCCGGGCGAGATCCTCACCGTTGATCCGCAGCAGCGCGGCGGAGGCATTGGCTGTTTCCACCCCGCCATGTCGGAAGTACCAGCTCCCAAAGACCTGGGAATGGGGATATCGGGCATTGAACTTGATGGAAGGGTGGCCGTTCCAGTCTTCATCGCTGCGAAACTTGACGAGGAAATTGTTGGGGGGGGGATTGCGGGAGCTGGCCCCGCGGTTACGGACACTGGAGAGGTAGCGCAGCGCGAGGCCTGTGCCGTCCTCGACGATGAAGGTGCAGTTCATTTCCGCGTTGCTGTCCTCCTCGTTCCGGGGTGACTCGTTGTTATCGCCGATGTCAGCCAGTTCGGCACGTTCGTCTTCCGTCATGATGATGCGGTACTTCGGCTGGGCACCGGGCACCCAGGGAGCGGTTGGATCGTAGGAGTTGTCGAATTGGATCAGGGCATTGGCTTCCTGTTCTCCACTCGGCTGGACCGGGCCGGGCCAGGTGCGTTCAGCGACGCCGTTGGAGGTCGAGAGGTAGAACTCGATGACGGTGCCGTCGGGATGTCCGGGGATTTCCGAGTTCAGTTCACCCCTGCCATTGTCTACGAGATCCTGGGAGGACCAGCTCTCCTGGTCGTCCACCCGCCAGTGGAGAGTGGCGGATCCGGTGATGGTGGCGTGTTCCAGTTCGGCGCTGATCACCACCGTGTCGCTGGAACGCGGAATGACAGGGTCGTGCCGGACGTTCAGGATCAGGGGCGCCCCGGTGCCGGAGGCAACCGAGTTCACTGCTCCTGGCGAGCCTCCCGCGACCGCACTGGAGGCCCAGTTCTGCCCCCGTTTGTTGGAGAGGGCCGGGTTGATCAGTTCAAGGGATGATCCGCCTCCATCGTGGGTGGCCAACCAGGTCCAGCCCTGGTGACCATTGTCAAGGGGACCACGGGCTCTGATGGCCCAGTCGCCCTCATCGGCAAAGTGCACCCGGTCAGCCCGTCTCCCGGCGGCATCCTCAAGTTCAATGGTTTCACCTGAATTCTGGAGACGCCCGATCCACGGGCCAAAGACGTTGGTTCCGTTGTCGATCCCGGGGTGGGCGGCATTAAAGGCCGGGGTGTCGGCCGCCACCACAAGATAGCCGTTGGCAGGGAGGTTGGTCCCGGGCGGAAAGACATAGGACACGCCGCGACTGAGAGTCCAGTTGGAGAGGTCGAGGGCGGCCGGAGTGGGATTGTGCAGTTCGATCCATTCCGTCAACAGGTTCTCCGGATTGATTCCATGATCCTCGTGATAGAAGATCTCGTTGATGACGGGATCGGCCACGACCGGCAGGATGAGTGCGAGGAGCGCAACCGGGAAGAGGGAGGAAGCGCGGCGCTGGGGCAGGCGCAGGGCGGCGAACTGTTGCATGGGCGGGGGAGTCGGTTCGCGTTGACCGGGAACCTTGCCAGTGATCGTTATGGAGTGATGCTTTTCGGGCGCTTCATCGTATGGAGGCAGCAGTTTCGAGGGCAAGCGTATTTCCGGAGCGTCGCGGCTGGCGATCAACCGGAACAGGACTTTTGTCAAAAAGTCCCAAGATTCTTGCGTCTGGAGTTTCTGTATGCCCAAAGGTAACTGGTTAAAATGATTCAACAAGGATGCCAATCGAAGATAAGATGCGAATCAGAATGAAAACGAAACTGCTGAGCTTGTTCATGCTTGGCCTGGCCCTTCCCTCATTTGGAGTAGAACAGGACTACGTGGATCGGGCCATCCTCACCGGGGGAGCAGGAAAATGAGGTGATTGCCCTGGCGCAGGAATGCGGGATCGGAAAGGTCGACAGGGCCTCCATTGTTTCAGCAGTGGATCTCCTGCCTGCCTTTTGCGAGATTGCGGGAGTCCACTTCCAGCATCGTATCAGCCTGATGGAATCAGCCAGGTGGCGACTCTCAAAGGCAAGGGCACAGCACGGCGAAAAAAACCGCTTTTCTGGAAGGCGGTGGTCCCATGGCCGGCCCGGAAATCCAAGCCCGACCACTGGGTGTCCTATGCGGTGGTCAGCGAGAACTGGAAACTGGTGAGGAACGGGGATGCCAAACATGCCGAACTCCATGACCTGATCGCTGACCCGTTGGAGAAGAGCGATCTCAAAGCGAAACATCCGGGCAAGACAAACCAACTCAGGAAGATGCTGGCCCAATGGCAGGGCACTTTGCCGGCCAAGCCCACAGGGGACGTGTTTTCAAATCTACGAAACACAGAGAAGACAAGATGAAGGGGCCCTATCTGGAGTGTCGCAAATAGGCATCAAAAAAACGCAAAAGAACGATTCTCTGTCTTTGTTGACCTGGGCTGATCGGGGCAATCTGTTTCAGCGATCGAGCAAAGGGCATCATTCGCGCTAGAAATAAAAAGAATCATGAAACTAAAGAAGAATTTCATTCAAATGCTGTCTATTTTCGTCCTGTTGACGGCCTCGGCCTATCCGATCTCAGCCAGGGAGTTGCCTGATCCGGACGGCAAACCGGCCGATATAAATAAGCCGGTCAAGGTCTTCATCATCATGGGCCAGTCAAACACGCTCGAGATGGGGAGGGTCAAGGGCGACAAGGAGGGCACCCTTGAACACGCTGTTCAGAAGGAAAACCTTTACCCGTTCATGGTGGATGACGAGGGCAACTGGACCAAGCGCCAGGACGTGCGCAACGTTCACACGCAGGGCAGCGGCGGTCCGGGGGGGCGGGGCGGAGTCCGTCGTAATGACTGGCTGACTGTTTCCGGCGGCAAGATTGGCATCGAGATTGGTATCGGTCATCATCTGGGTAACGCGCTGGATGAACCGGTCCTCATTCTCAAGAGCTCCATCGGCAATCGTTCACTTGGTTGGGACCTCCTTCCTCCCGGCAGCCCGAGGCATGAAGTCGAGACGACCGATAAGGCGGGGAAGAAGGTGACCCTGGTGACCCCGGCCTATAACGATGAGGTTCGGTATCCGAGTTGGACGAAGGGCGAGGTGCCCGAGCCTCCCAAGCATAACTGGCATGCGGGCCTGCAATACGCCGGCGATGTGGCCCGGGCCAAAGCCGTGCTCAAGGATCTTGAAAAGCACTATCCCGGAGGCAAGGGTTCTGAGGTGGCGGGCTTCCTCTGGTGGCAGGGAGACAAGGACCGCTACAACGCAGCCCATGCGGCCATGTATGAAAAGAATCTCACCCAGCTCTTCAAAGCTCTCCGCAAGGAATTCAACGCGCCCAAGGCCAAGATGGTCGTTGCCACGCTTGGGCAGACCAACAAGGACACTGCCTCTGGTAATGAGAAAATGATCATCGATGGGATGGTTGCCTTTGGCGAGGCCCATAAGGGAGAAGTCACCGTGG
The DNA here is from genome assembly GCA_014240355.1 of Roseibacillus sp. Lineage (GTDB taxonomy): Bacteria > Verrucomicrobiota > Verrucomicrobiia > Verrucomicrobiales > Akkermansiaceae > Roseibacillus_B. The sequence goes on from JAAZXD010000099.1 coordinate 7,894, forward strand.
TCTATACGCATCCGCTCTCCATGGGCGGAGCCTCCAACGGTCACTACGGGGGAAACGCCAAGACTTACATGAACGTGGGGCTGGGCATGGGCAAGGCCATGGTTGAACTTCTCAAGGACAAGTGAAGGCGCTCCAGCGTCTTTCATGGAAGCCGATTCCGGGATCTACCGTTCGTCTCCCAGGTCTTCCTTCCAGGGGTGCAGCTCCTTGCTGCCGTCGGCGAGCTTCCGCAGCCGGACCGCGTCGTAGAGATCCCCATTAGCCATGAAGGCGCGGTAGGTCAGCCACTCGCCCTCCACGTCGATCACCTGGAAGAACGGGGTGTTGACGGCCTTGCGGTCGAGAAGGACGCCCTCGGGCTTGTAGGTGTTCCAGCCGTCCTTGCGGAACTGGTACATCTTCGGCCCACTGACCGAGTTGACATAGAGGGACTTGATCTGGTTGCTCTTGGTGTCGGCCATCCGCAGGGGGGTGTGCCCACGGGCGTAGGTGTGATCATGCCCCTGCAGGAGGAGGTCGACCTGATACTTGTCGATGACGGGCTTGAGGACCTTCCTGTTCTTGGCGTTGTCCCGTCCCGATCCGGACGAGAACATGGGATGGTGCATGGTCACAACGGTCCATTTACACGGATTCTTCGCCAGCACGGTGTCAAGCCACTTGGCCTGGGCCTCCACCTCGCGGTTGGAGTTCAGGGCGATGATCCGCACTCCCTGGTAGTCGAGGGTGTAGACGGTTTCGGCGAGGGAGGCGGGGAGGCCGGCTGCTTCCGGAAGGGTGAACTGCGAGCGCCACTGGATGGCGAGTTGATTGCCCTTGTCCTTCCCGTTGATCTTGAGGCCGGAGTATTCGTGATTCCCGGAGACGGGGATGGAAGGGACTGAGGAGTGAATCCATCCTCCGGCCTTGAACCACTCGGCCCACTCCCGGTCCTTGTGGGCGGAATTCACAAGGTCGCCCGCGTGGATGGAGAAGGCGGCGTGGGGGGCTTTCTTGTAGGCGGCGCGGATGATGCGGGACCAGAAGGAAAGAATCGAGTTCTGGGCGTCGCCGAAGTAGAGGAAGGAGAAGGGTTCGGGCTTGGCCTTGGCAGTGCGAAACTGAATCCACTCGCTCCACCGGTCCCCGCTGCCAACTCGGTAGGCGTACAGCGTGTCGGGCTTGAGCCCGGAAAAGTCTACTGAGTGGTAATGCACAACGACCTTGGCGGGATCTGAAAGCTCCAGTTCCTCCGTCCGCGCCTTGAAGCTTTTCGCACCCTCGTCGAAACGGGCCTTGGGGAGAGCGAGTGCAATTTCTGCGGCCGCCTCTTTGATGGAAGTGTCTGTGCGCCAGGTTACAGCCTGGGTGGTTGAGGGGTCTCCCGTCCAGGTCAGGATGATGCGGTCGGGATCGGGGCTGGCCTGCTCCCAGTGGCGCAGTTTGTGTCCGGGATGGGCGCCAAGAGTGGCAGGGAGGAGCACAGCAAGGAGGAAGGCAGGGTGAATACTCATGATTAGGACCGCGGAAAGACAGCGCAAATGAGAGGAGTAGTCCATCATTTTGACTAAATTCGGATTGCTTTTTCTC
>JAAZXD010000009.1 GCA_014240355.1 Roseibacillus sp.
CGTCGTTGTAAGCGCCGATTGTGAACCAGCCGCCGTGGATCTGGTTGACTCGATTGAGGTACGTCGGATGCGGGTAGCGGATCGCGCCGCTCTGCGTCGAGGAGTCCGTCGCGGTGATCTGGCCGTCGATGAGCACGTCGCCGTCGTCGCTGGCGACCATCTGGAGCACGATGTTCAGCAAGGTTGACTTCCCGGCGCCGGAGGGGCCCACGATGGCCATGAAGTGTCCCCGTGGAACAGCGAGACTGGCTTTGTTCACGAGGTGAACGGGCTCGCCGTCTTTCTGGATGGTGAAACAGACCTCCTTGAGCTCTAGCACGCTGGATGGGGATCGGGGTGGCGATGGGGCCGGATGCGAAACCGGGCGGAGGGATCAACCTCGGAATTGAAACCCACCCTCCGCCTGCTGGGAAGTACAAAGGTGCCACGGGCGGGGGAGTCTCACCAGGGACTGCCCTGATCGGGGCAGGAAAGAGGAATCTTGAGCGCACCCGGAGGAGTGTTACCCTCTCGTAAGTAATGGCCTCCCGCAGAGAACGTAGACGAGCCGGGTCCTCCCGGGGCAGCAGCACCCGGGTGTGGCTGGGGCGCCTGCTGGTGGGGATTCTGGTGCTGGGTGCCCTGCTGGTGCCGGTTGGCTACATGTGGCTGAAGAACTACCTGCGCAGTGACGGTTTCCGTCTACTGGTGAACCTCAAGGTGAGTGAGGCGCTGGAGGTGGAGGCCAGGTTCGACAAATTCAAGTGGGACGGGATTGAATTGAGCGCTCCTAATTTCATTGCAGAGGGTGAGGGCCTGATCCGTCGCATTGAGGCAGAGGAATTGAAGACCGAGGTCCGCTTTGTTCCCCTTCTGAGAAAACGGGTTGAGACTGAAGAACTGCAGGTGCGCCGGCTGCACGTGGAGGTGGATGTGACCAGAGATGGCCCTCAGTTTGAGGAAAGCGGCCGGCAGGTGGTCAAGTTTGAGACCGCGCGCATCGATGAACTGAGCGGGGTGGTGGACTTTGGTGAAACCGCGCTGCGCTGGGACGGGATGAAGGGAATACTGAAACCGGGTCAGGGCAGGGGGTCCTACGAGGCTTCCCTTTCCCGCGGGCAGCTGCTTACCCCGCTTTCTCTTTTCCCCAGGCTGGATCTCCAGAAGGCGAACCTGCGCTACATCGATGATGAACTCATTCTCAAGAATGGATCGTGGAAGGTCTTTTCCTCGGGGCGGATGGCCACCGAGGGAGAGATCGATTTCGGGAGCGGCGACTATTTTTTCGAGGGGATCCTGGACGACGTGCAGTGTGACGAGGTGGTGCCCGAGAACTGGGCGAGGCGCATCACCGGTGAGCTGACTTCCACTTTCACGGTGGAAGGTGAGATCGGGGAGACGCCTCTCATCGAAGGAGATCTGCGGTTGAGCGGTGGCTACCTCACCGCTCTTCCGGTGCTTGACCGGATCGCATCCTACACCGCGATCGAACGCTTTCGCCGTCTTTCCCTGCGCAGGGCGGAGCTGAAATTCAGACAGGAAGGGAAACGACTGGAGCTGACCGATATCGTGGTTGTGAGCGATGGCCTGTTGCGGATCGAGGGCAGGCTCACGATCGAGGACGGTCAACTTGACGGGGATCTGCACCTGGGGCTTACGCCCTCCACGCTGGCCAGCATTCCGGGCGCAGCCCACCGGGTCTTCCATCCTGGCAGGGAAGGCCTGCACTGGACGCCGGTGAAAATCACGGGCACGACCAAGGCCCCGCAGGAGGACTTGAGCGACCGCCTGATCGCGGCGGGCTTTGAGTGGATGTATGAAATGGTGAACGGCCAACTGGTCCTCAGGCAGGGAGGCAAAGTGGCGGGAGATCTGGCCAAGACGCTCTGGAAGACCGGGGGTGCGGCGGCCGATCTCGGGGCCGAGATCATCGGACGGGGCACTGACATCCTGAGTGGAATTCCCAACCCTGTTAAGCCCCTTCAAGACGGGATTGGCAGTGTGATTGAGGGGATCCTGGGATTGCCACGGAGACGCGATGGGAACCATGTGCCCGGAGAGCTCCCGGAATTACCCGGGGAAGAGAAAGAGCCCGGGAAGAAAGAGGATCCCACCGGGGAAGCGAAGGAGAAGACTCCGGCAGATGAGAACACCGGCCGGGACGACAAGAAGGAGGGACGTCTTCCGCTGTTACGGGATCTGGGGAAAGTGCCCGGGAAGGCCCTCGACCTGATTGGGCGGGAACTGGGAATTGAATCTGGTGAGAAGAAGGCGGAGGACGAGGAGGCCCCAGGGGAAAAGGAGAAGCGGGCAGACGAGAAGGAAAAGAGCCCGGGAACCGGGGAGAAGGGGAAGTTGCCCAATCAGCCGCCGAAGAAGCAGAAGAGTCTTCCTGATCGGGAGCTGGGGATTAAGAAGTAACGGCGGGTCGCGGGCATGGCGCCCGCCCGCATCATGTGCCGGGCAATTGCTCCGAGGTGGCTACTCGTTGACGGCAAACTTGCGCCCCTTGCCGCTGATCCACGCGGTGCGAGCACTGCTGAGGAGAGCTTCGAGGGTGCCGAGGTCCTTCACGCGAAACTCGATGGTCTTGGCGTGGGTGGTGGCAGGATACTGCTTATGGACCATGTTGGCCACGTCGGCTCCGGTGCGTTGACCAGCCCGGTCCAGCAGGTCCTTGCCGCGTTCCACGATCTTGCGACCGGTGGCGAGAGAGCCGTATTGGGCGGCGGGAGTGATCTGATAGACCCGCAGAGTGGTGGCGCCGAGGGTGTCGATTGTGACCTCGGTGATGACCAGGTTGCCGTCGAGGAGATATTCGTGCTTGCTGATGGAGGTGATGCGGTTGAGAGCCACCAGGTAGCTGCCACCGGGCAGGGAGCCCTGCCAGAAACCTTTCTCTGCCAGGGAATCGTTGAAAGGCTTGCCGTCCTGGCCGGTGGCAGTGCTGTTGGGGTTGGCAGTGTCCTGGGCTCCGGAGAGCAGGGACATGACGAAGAGAGCGAGGACGGGCAGTGTTTTCATGATCGTATCCTTGGTTTGTCACCGACAATATTAGGGTTGGATCCGGGCGCGTCAAAGGATCGTTTGGGGGATAACCCCTGTAGTTCTCGATTGTAGGAGACGTTGCGATCCGCTTTTCTCTGTCCGTGCCGATCTATCGTCCCAATGTGGCGTTCCTGCTTCTTGATGATCACGATCAACTCCTGATCTGCGAACGCTTGAAGATCGAGGGGGCCTGGCAGTTTCCGCAGGGAGGGATGGACGAGGGGGAGTCTCCGCTGGAGGCCCTGCACCGTGAGGTGGAAGAGGAGGTCGGGTTGCCACCTTCCAGCTACGAGGTGCTCGAGTCCCGGGACGGCTACTGCTACCTCTTCCCGCCAGAGCTCAAGAAGGGCAAGAAGGGAAAGTTCGACGGACAGACGCAGACGTATTTTCTCTGCCGCCTGAAGGAGGGGGCGCCTCCCATCAATGTGAACCAGGAGCCCCGCGAGTTTCGGAGCCACACCTGGGTAAAGCCATCGCTCTTTGACCTGCAGTGGCTTCCGCCCTTTAAACGTCAGGTCCACCGCGATGTCCTGCGGGATTTCTTCGGAGTGGAGGTGTAAGGCTTGGTTTGCAGGTTTCCCGGTGTGGGAGCGTGGTTCATTCAGGGGAATTCACAGGGGAGCCTCGTTCGCCAGTGCTTCCACCCCGGGATGGAGGTAGGATTCCTCAATGAGGTTCTGCGCCCAGGGTTCGGCGGGGGCGAGGTGGCGGAGGATGCGCAGGGCCATGGCTTGGACGGCAGGGATGTCTGACCAGATGACTTCGTTGAGATGACGCCACTCGCCGGGACGAAGGCTCCGTGGTTGTTCCAGTTGTGCCAGGACGTTCTCGCTGATGAGGAGACAGCGCTCAAAATCGGGGTCGTTGGGGACGGGCGGGATCTCATAGGTGAGCAGGGGGACTCCACTGGCCTGGGTCAGTTCACACTTCGACTTGGCCCGGCGGGCAAGGTCCTTGCCGAAGAGGGAGAGGGCCTGCCTACGCTCCTGATTGACGTCGTATCCCTTGGCCATGCGGGGTGGTAAACTCCCTTCGCGTGTCAGGCAAGCCGTGGATCAGGGGATCTTTCCGGTATCAAGGTGCTCACCTCGGATTGTCACCAGGGCTGTTCCTGTGATAGAGTAGGCGCGTGAGAGGGACTGCATCTCTGGTCATTGCGATCATGGTTTTGGCCGGAGTCCTGCTGAGTGGAGGGTGCAGCTCCGGCTTGTTGAACGACTCGCAGTCGATTTCGGTGCGCCAGACACTGGCTTATTCGCTCCTGCGTAATCCGAGAGTGGGGCTGGCTGACTTTCACGTAAGCGGTCGGCGTGACAATGCCACTGCCGTTGACAACATGCGCCAGGCGGAGCGGGGCCAGCGGTCAAGGCGCAGTTCCTATCAGCGGGCTCCCGGCGGATCAGCCTATCTCGACAATCGCGTCTTGTGGGCCATGCACTACCTGACCCGTTCCGGCTGGTCGTTCCGGGTGACGGAGCTCGCAGGTGGTTCGCATAGCGGCAAGTCGCGCCACTACGAAGGAGCGGCCTTTGATGTCGATTACATCAATGGGATCAAGGTCGGGTGGGGGAACCCCCATGTGAAGGGTTTCATGAGGAGATGCCGCCAGTTGGGAGCGCGTGAGGTGCGAGGACCGGGAATACCGGGACACCGGACGCACGTACACGTGGAGTGGTAGGAGCTGGGCGATGGTCAGCGAGGACTCAGGATCGGTTCTCCAGCCAGAAGGCGGAATAGCGGAGGGCACCCGTGCGGTAGGCGAGGATCATGGCGGGGATGGAGAAGACCAGCGGGGGACGGCGTAAAGCCAGCCCCAGGGCAGGACCCAGAAAACGGGGTTGAGGAAGGGCGAGCAGGATCCGCCGCGCGATGAGTTGCCAGGTCGGCTCAACCAGTTCCGTTAGATCGCGGCAGGCGACCACGGCGAGATCGGCTCTCTCAGCAAACTGACAGTAGTTTTCCACCGTGCCGAGGGATGGAAGGGTTCCCTCCAGGCAGAGATGCCTGAGAAGCAGGTGCTCGAGAGTGGTGGGATCCGGAGTGACGGTCCAGCAGGCGAGGGCGGTTCGCCCACCCGGTACCAGAACGCGGTGCAGTTCGCCGAAAAACGCCTCCTTGTCCGGCATGTGGGCGAGCGACTCGATGGCCAGGCCGGCATCAAAGCTGTGATCGGGGAAGTCGTTGTGGAGCCAGTCGCCCTCTTCAATTCGCACTGTTCCGCGGCCCGGAGCCGGTCCCCGCCGGGCCCTTTCCGCCTGGGAGCGGGAGATGGTGAGGCCGGTGACAGAAGCGCCGCTTTGCTCCGCGATCCGACGGGCATCGGCCCCATAGCCGCAGCCGATGTCGATGATCCGGGTGGCGGGTCCGGGTTCGAGGGGAGCAAGGAGGAGTTCGAGGAGGCGGGTTGTGCCCTCTTCCACGGAATGGCTGTCTCCGGCCTCCCAGATGCCGTGATGGAGGTGTTCACCCCAGAAGGAGCGGTAGAACCAGTCCAGCCGGTCGTAGTGGATGCCGACGTCGGTGGGCGTGATGGGGCGGGGGGACTGGAGCACGCGGAAAAGCCGTCCGGTTTCGACAGTAGTGATGCGGGAACCGGCCGTTAAGGGTTGAGCTCCATGACAAGGGGGAGCTTGGTGAAGAGGAGGAGGGTGGTGATCCGCGCAGTTGGAAGTCCGAGAAGCTGCGTGAGGGCTTCACGATAGCTCTCAAGTTGCGGCCGATAGTGCTCAGTGGCGTCAGCGGCATCGGATGCGGTCTCCAGCCGGTCGGTCTTGAAATCAAGGATGGTGGCGCGGAGCGCCATGCCATCGGAGCCGTAGCTCACGTGGACACGATCAAAAATGCCCGAGATCCAGTTGCCTTCCCGGAGCAGTTCGTAGTGCCGTTCGCGCCAGCATTCGATAGTCTCGTTTTTCCGGAGTCGTGGCCGGCTCAGGGCCGCCTCGAAGGAGGGATCGGCGAGGCTGCGTCTCACTTCCTCACGGGCGGTCTCGAAGAGGTGTGGCGCACAATGGCGGTGCTCCTCCCAGCGGGGAACATTCCCGGGCGGGTCAAGGTCGTCCAGCCACTCGATATCCTCCAGAAGAGCGTGCACAATGGTGCCGTGGTTGCGGGCACGATGGCTCTCGCGGGAGAAGAGACTGCCGCCGCCCAGATTGCCGGATCCGGGAGTGGAAGGAATGTGGCGGCGCGGATGCACGCGGGGCTCCAGGCCGGAAGGGGCGCTTTCTTCATTCCCGGGTGGTTCCGGGGGTTGCTCGCACCTGTAGTTCTCGAACCACTTCGGGTTCGCGGTATCCCCGGAGGATTCGTAGAGGGTGAGGGCCCGGGCCTGGCCGATCTCCACGGTGGGAGGGTTGTCCTGTGCGATGGTCTCGTGCAGGAGGCGGATGAAGTTGCGCTTCTTGCTTCGGGTGGGAAGGCTCGGGGCAATGAGATAGTTGGCCTGTCGGGCGCGGGTGAGGCCAACGTAGAACTTGCAGAGTTGTTCGTAGGCGGATTCGGCCTCCTGGTCCTGCCAGTAATCGTGGAGGACGGGATCGGTATCGGAGATGATGCGGCGTGGAATGTCAAAGACCCACTCCGGGTTGCGTGTGTCACGGTTGCGGTGGACCGCGATGTGCCCGCTGTCCCTGCGCGGGATGGAGAGGGAGTCTCCATCGAGACTGGGCAGGAGGACGGTATCGAAAGTGAGTCCCTTGGCCTTGTGGATGGTCATGACCTGCACTGCGGCGCTGGTGGTGACTCCCCGCACAGTGTAGTTCTCCGCAAAGCGGAGAAACTGGTCCGGACCACCGTTGCCGGTCTGGTCGAACATACGGGCCGCGAGGGCCAGTTCAGCGATGCGGTGTTCAGCGAATTCGTCGAGGGCAATCCCGGCGCTTTCGAAGCGGTCAGTCCAGGCGCGCAGGGTGTGCTCGTAGCCGCGGCGGTGCAGGGAGGCGAGGACTTCGGCCGATAGTCCGGCCGGGGTGGGGGGAAGGAGGGTCGCGAGCGGGCTGAAAGTCAGGTGTCTCCAGGCATAACGGTTTGCCGGGTGGGCGGCGACCCGGATGAGGCTGAGGAGGGCCTGGGTGACCGGGTTGTCGAGAGCAGGGCTGATTTCAGCCTCACTGGCCACCGGAATTTCGCTGCGGGTGTGAGCCCGCAGGTAGTCGACGATTTCGCGGCCGGTTCGGTTGTCCTGCACCAGGATGGCGCAGCTCAGGCCGCGGGCAATGGGTTGGATCTCCTCCAGCAATTCGAGCGTCAGGGCAAAGCAGTCTTCCCGTTTGACGGTATTTCCCTCTTCCGGAATGGGCTCATAGAAGGCGGCGTATCCGGGGAGATTTTTGTTCGGCGGAGCCACCTCGTGCGGATTCCACTCCCAGCGTGAGATGGTTTCGCGGGGCATCTGGAGGGCCTCAAGGGCGTGGGTGTTTTCGAAGACGCGGTTGACCATGTGGATGACATCTCCACCGGAGCGCCAGGAAACGTCAAGGGATCGGGAGCGGAGGGAGCGTGGATCATCTTCTGTTCCTCCATAGCGTTCATGGATGTCATCAAAAAGCCGGGTGTCGCCGCCCCGCCAGCCGTAGATGGCCTGCTTGACGTCACCTACCTGGAAGAGCGAGCGGTGCTGGGAGACGTCCTGTATCACCTCGTCGATAAGGGGCTCTATGATGGACCATTGCAGGTAGCTGGTATCCTGAAACTCGTCGAGGAGCCAGTGGTCGAAGCGGCCATCAAGACGGTAGTCAATCCGGAGGCGTTCAAGTTCGTCGGGTTTCTGGCTGAGGATCGGTGAGGACTGGGCATGGAGGTCGCGGCCGGAGAGGATGATCTCCAGGTCGCTGAAGGTGAGTTGTCCCCGGCGGCGGACGAGGGAGGAGTAACTCCTTTCATACTGGTTGAGTACGTGCCAGACACCCTGGGTGCGGTTGAGATGGACGGCAATCTCGTGGGAGATGAGGCGGGTGATGAGGCGCTGAATGATTTCACAGGCCTCGTTTCTGAAGTGCTGGAGACGGTGACCGACCTTGAAGGAGGATTCCCCCGCCTGGATGGCGGACCAGTTCCCGGGATCGAGAAACTTCTCAAGAAAGAACACCACGCGCCGTGGCAGCGGGTTGCCCGGACTGTGGACGAGGGTCTGGTCGCGGAATTCGCGCCAGTAGACCCATTGCTTCTCGGATAGTTCCTGGTCCTCGAGGATTTCAAAGAGGTCGGCGAAGTCGTCCTCATGGCTGCCAGAGGTGCTGGTCCAGGGGCAACCCCGGGGCCAGATGGCGGCGGGATTTCCCCAGAGGGTGCGATCGGCAGCATGCAGGAAGATCCCATGGTGCCGGGAGACGAAACGGTCGAGTTGATTGACCACCCGGGCTTCCTCCTGGCCGAAAGTGGCGCGTTTGAAGGCTTCAAGAAACTCACTGCGATGCTGATCGTGCCGGTTGCGAAAGACTTCGCGGTAGACATCGTGCCGGGCGAGATCGGCGGCGTGTTCGTCGAGGATGTCGAACTGGCTGCTGAGTCCGAACTCAGCGGGGAAGCTGCGCAGGATATTGGAGAAAAAGCTGTCGAGGGTGCCCAGGAAGAGTGAGGGCATGCATTTCAGGAAGACGGAAAGGAGATGAACGTAGTCCTCCTGACCCAGTTGAGAGAGGATGGGATAGGAGGGATCGGCAGGATCCTGGGCCAGGGCAGCGCGAGCTTTTTCGTCGAGGGCGGCGGAGGCGAGCTTCCTGAGGATGGATTCGAAGAATTCCCCGGCCGCCTTGCGGGTGAAGGTAACCGCCACGATGCGCTCGGGCCGGATCTCCTCCTTTGCGAGGAGAGCCTGTCCCATGATCGCAAGGTAGCGATTGGTGAGCTGCCAGGTTTTCCCGGAGCCCGCCGAGGCGAGGATTCGTTCGTTCTGGAGCGGAGAGATCACGGCAGGGTGGTGTTCTGCGGTTGGATGAGGTTGACCGGATCAATCGCCCGTCCGGGATCCCCGAGGAGGATGGTTTCGAAATCATCCCAGTCCATGCGTTCGGCGGGCGGCCAGAACCGGCGGGCGGTAATGGCGTCGATCACACCTTCCGCACATTTCATGGCGGCAGTCAGGAGAGTCCCGTCGAGATCCTCCCACAGTTCGAGGGCGACTTCGGACTTGGCCCGGCCGAGGATGGCATATCCGGCCACCACCGGTTCCTGGCAACCCCTGGCGCGGAGAGCAAGGAGATAGAGGGGAAGTTGCAGGTCTATCCAGCGCTGCATTCGTTTTCCCTCGGGGACCATTATCCAGGGCGCCAGCTGCGAGGGGTTCTCGTGGTTGCGCAGGTTGCGCAGATGCGCGCCGCGGGGGTCCTTGAGTTTCCCGGTTTTGAAGTCGATAACACGCAACGATTCATCGGACGATTGCCGTTCAATGCGGTCAATCGTTCCGGTGATGTGAATGCCATTGACGATCCAGGGAGCGTCCTCGGAATCGAGGTCACTTTCGGAATCCAGAATCTGCCATCCCTGCTTCCGCTGGTCGGCCTCGATGGAGGCCCACCATTTGAGGCGCTGGCGGGCGCTCTCGCGCTGGACGAGGATTGGAACGGGAAGGTCTTCGCCGTATTTGCGGGTGACGATGGTATCAAGGGTATCCTGGAAGAACTCCGCGATCTCCTCGTGATGATCGCTGTCGCGAATGACGTGGGCGGCGAATTCTTCCACCACTTGGTGGCAGAGGGTGCCGAAGTCGCGGGCATCCAGTTCAACGGGAGGCCCCTCGTCCAGCTCCATGCCGAGGCCCCGCCGCAGGTAAAAGCGAAAGGGGCAACTCAGGTAATCCCGGAAGCCAGTGACAGGGAGGCGCGTGAAGATGCGCATGGAATCGTCTGGTGGGGGCGGGGTCAGCTGCCAGGTGAGCGACCAGGGAGGTGCTTCCCGAGGTCTGGGTTCTTTCTGAAAAAAGGCCTGGACCCGGTCGGCAAGTTGTTCGGGGGGACAGGCAAAGAGGAGGCGGGAAGGTCGGAGCGGATCCCCACTTCCGCTGCGCCGTCCGAAGAGGAGATCGATCTTTCTTCCCGGGTTGCTTCGACAGGCCAGAAGTGAGCTCAGAATGTAGGCGTCGCGGGCGTGCCGGGTTTCATTGTGACGAAGGCCTAGGAAGCGGCGGGCCCCGTCCGGGAGGAAGGCGTGCCCCTTCAGGGATTCGGGGACGAATCCGTCATTCAGTCCGGCGACCACGAGATGGGAGGCGTCCTCCCAGGGCAGTTCGAGCCAGCCCTGAAGGTCGAGGGCATCCGGTTTGCGCTCCGGGTAGATTGATTCCTGTTCAAGGAGGTGCAGCAGGAAGCGCAGCCGGTTGGGAAAGGAGGCGGCGCATTCAAGATCCTTGAGGAGACCGGCTTCGAAGCTGTCGAGGATGTCGTGCAGGAGCCGGGTAGTGGAGGCGAAGGCTTCGTCGAAGGAGTCGGTGGGATCGAATTTGGCTTCGGCGTAGAGGTGGTCAAGGAATTCGGGGAGAATTTCCCAGATGCGTTCACGCTCAAAGCGTCGCAGCCAGGTCTGGATCCACGAGAGAGCACGACTCAAGGCCGGGTAGGAGTGATCGCAGCTTCGAATGATGTGGTCCGCGGCGTCGAGCGAGTCAGGAAGATGTCTGCGCTGGAAGTCGTCCAGGGCGGTCAGCATGTCGGCGGGATCGAAGGCGGGCCGATCCTCGCGGGCCTGCCAGTCGCACACCTGGCGGACCACTCCGGGGATGCGGAGCAGGTCGAGGAAAAGGAGGAAGGAATCAGAAACGGCGAGGCGGTGGAGGGTGTGGAGGAGATTCGCCAGGGCCTGGGTGGAGACTTTCTCCCCGGCCGGGTTGAAGGTGGCCTGTCCCCGGGCTGCGAAGACCTCTTTCAGGGGAAGGAGCAGTTCGGGATCAGGGACCCCAATGGCGGTCACGCTGGACAGGTTGTCCCTGGTGCCGACAAGGGCGGTGATGCGTTCGGCCTGGGTTTGTGGATCAATGGCCTGGTGGACGTTCTGGTGAAGATTGGGAATCTCGATGGGGTGCTCGAGCCAGTAGGCGGTCCGGGGACGACCGAATTCATCGAAACTTTCAGCAAGGGACTCCGGGGCATGAATCACGACTTCGCAGCGCAATCTGCCGCCATGGTGCCGGAGGGTCCTGCAGAATAGAGGGGATGGATCGGGCACGCCGAGGATGACGACGGTGTCGATCCGGGGAGGCAGAACCCCCTCGGTGGCGGCCCGGAGACGAATATCCTGCGGGTCCATGCGGTTGCGGGTGGAAAAAAAGTGGCGGGTGATGCGCTCAAGCCGGGAGAGTTCCTCCCAGCGTTGAGGCTCCAGTCCCTCCGCCGCCATTTCGGTGGCTGCGGTCTGCATGGTGAGGGCAGTATCACCCAGCAGGTTCTGCACCCCGATCAGATCGTCTGCCGTGTAGAGAGCCCAGCCCAGGCTGCGTTCCACGGGATCGATGGGAAAGACGTGGCGGAACTCATCGAGGTTGATGGTGAGGAGGGTCTCGGTCCACGCTGCCGCCACCTCGGCCCGCGTGGCTACTGCCTTGTCGAGGGCCGGGAGACAGCTGGCGGAAAGGAGGAAATCCGGAGTGACGACGGTGGGAGGGAGGACTGCGGCATCACGGGTGGAAGCGTGCAGGGCGAGCGAGGAACGCAGGCGTCGGCCGGCCTGTCTGGGGGGGACGACCACCAGATTATTGCTGAGGTCGAGGGTGCCGTTGGTCCATTCACGAGTGAGGCTCTCGACGGCGAGGGTGAGAAGCGGGCGCTCCCAACCGAGAAAGGTGCGGACGATCTCCGCATTGCTGGTGACCGGTTTGTTTTCGAAGAGCGGAAGGTCGAATTGGTCGCTCATCTACGGGTGCCCTGCCGGGTTGGGTCCGGGGAGTTCAAACCACTGGGCGAATCCCGGAGAGGCGGGATTATTGACGGAAGGCATGGGCGGGCGGGGGCTACTTCTTCTTTTCCCTTGAGAGGAGGGGTGCCACCCGTTTTTTCATGCCTGTGGTGGCGGCCTCGGCGAGGATGTCGTCATCTTTTCTCAGCACGATGATGTATCCCGCGTAGCGCGTGCCGCTGTCGGGTTCTACGTCGAACTGGGGGCGATCGGGACGGAAGCGATTTTCTCTGATTTCCCGCACTTCGCCCTCCTTCTTGGAGAAGGAATAGGGGGAGGAGGTGACTTCCATTTCTTCCTCGGCAGGAATGTCAATGAGCTTGGAGCCCCTGCTGATGATGGAAAGTTTGCGGTTGCGGATGTCCCGGGCGATGACGACCCATTCCAGGGTCACTCCCTCGTAGTCGTCACGGTCGCGGTTATCGATCTCGATCTCCAGCTGGCGTTGGCTCTTGCGGGTGTCACCCTCGCGCTTTGATCCGAGGGTGGAATTCTTCACCTTGAGTCGGATGTCGGCGGCGCTGGCCTCGGGAGCCAGCAGGCAAATGCCCAGAACCAGCGGGAGTGCGAACGTTTTCATGGAAGGGGATGGTATTTGATTTTCAATGATCTGCAACGACGGATGAGTGGTGGCGGCGAGGGGCGCGATGGCCCGTCCCGAACCGGTTTTCAGGTGCGGGGCTCCCCCCTCATTGGTTGTGAGTAAACCGGAGTGCGCGGGAATTCCGCCCCCCCTTCGTATTCTTTTCCGGCAAGATCCGGGCAAGCGAGCTTGTCCTGAATCCATTCCAACGGTTAGCTCGCCGGGATGAATAAGGCACAACAGCTTTCCACGGTCCTTGTCCTCTGCGCAGGAGTCACGCCCCTGGCTGCCGAGGATTATGAAATGCGTCTCTGCAAGCGGGTGGAGGTGAAGCCGGGTCAGTTCCGCATGGTGGAATCCATTGAGAAATGGAAGCCCGCGGAGACGGCGGTGATCGTGTGTGACATGTGGGATCTCCATCACTGCAAGAACGCCGTGGACCGGGCCGTCCAGATGGCCCCCCGCATGAACGAATTGCTCAAGGCCGCCCGGGAGCGCGGATCGCTCATTGTGCACGCGCCCTCGTCCTGCATGGAGTTCTACAAGGATCATCCTGCCCGCAAGCGCGCCCAGTCCGCCCCGAAGGCGGGCAACGTGCCCGAGGGAATTGACCAGTGGCTGACCTGGCTCGACGAACGGGAGGAGAAGGCCGGGTATCCCATTGATCATTCCGACGGAGGGGAGGACGACGACCCGCAGGAGCACGCGGCCTGGGCCAAAAAGCTGGAGAAGATGGGCCGGAATCCGCGGGCCCCGTGGAAGCGCCAGGCAGGAGGACTGGAGATAGATGGGACCAGGGACGCCATTACCGACAACGGTACGGAGAACTGGAACCTGCTTGAAAACCACGGTGTGAAAAACGTGATCCTGCTGGGGGTGCACACCAACATGTGCGTGCTGGGCCGGCCCTTCGGTCTCCGTCAGATGACCAGGAATGGGAAGAATGTGGTGCTCATGCGGGACCTTACCGATACGATGTACAATCCGAAGATGGAGCCCAGGGTGAGCCACTTCCAGGGGACGGACCTGATAGTGGAGCATATTGAGAAATATGTCTGTCCCACGGTGACCAGTGACCAGATCCTGGGCGGGGCGCCCTACCGGTTTGCAACCGACCCGCGCAGGCACATCGTCTTTCTGATCGGGGAGCGGGAGTACCGCACCAAAGAAACGTTGCCCGTCTTTGCTGCGAAGCATCTTTCCTCGGGATTTCGCTGCACTTTTGTCTTAGCCGACGAGAAGGATCACAACAGGTTTCGGGGCATCGAGGCGATCATGGATGCGGACGTGCTCTTCGTCAGCGTGCGGCGGCGGGCACTTCCCGGGGGAGACCTGAAACTCATCCGGGAGCATGTGCAGGCGGGCAAGCCGGTGGTGGGCATCCGGACTGCGAGTCATGCGTTTTCCCTGCGTGGTAAAACCGCGCCCGAAGGACATGCGGTGTGGGAGAACTGGGACGCCGAGGTGATCGGCGGAAACTACAGCGGCCACCATGGCAACAAGCTGAAAACGAAGGTCTGGTCTCTGGACGCGGCCAGGCCGCTCCTCGGGCAGAAGGAGCCGGTGCGCTTCGAGAGTGCTGGATCGCTCTACATCAACACGCCAACCCGGCCGGGACAGGAAGTGCTTCTGATGGGGGGCGTTGATGGCGTTGATCGCGATGAACCGGTGGCCTGGACCTTCAGGCGCAGGGACGGGGGCAGGACGTTCTATACCTCGCTTGGTCATGTGAGTGATTTCGAGCAGGCAGCCTTCAACGAAATGCTGGTGAAGGCGGTGATGTGGTGCGTGGGAACGTCGGCTGACTAGAGGGTGGCATCCGCCGGGGAAGACGTTTTCCGGAAGTCCTGCCCGCCGGCTGGTGGGCGCTGATGCCGTGGTGCAGGCTGCCGGACGCAGGCCCTCGGATCCCCTCTTTACAGGGTAGAGGAGGTTGTTTTGCACGGTTGACAGAAAGGGCGTGAGGCCCGAGTTTTGCGCTCCACCATGAAGAAAGGCATTCTCATTCAGGTTATCGCCCTGGCGACCCTCAGCACGGGGCTTTCCGCTCAGGATGAACCAGCTCCGGCTCCGGCTCCGGCTCCAGCTCCAGCTCCAGCTCCAGATTCTGCTCCGGCCCCGGAGCCTACTGATCCTGCGGCGCCTACCCCGACAGATTCTCCCAGTCCGGCCAATCCTCCCAAGGCGGCTACTCCACCCGTGTCGAAGCCTCCCACGCCTCCCAGTCCCCCCAAGCCCAAGACCCAGCCTGCTCCGGAAGACGTGGCGGCACCACCGGAAGATGCGGAGAAAACGGAATCGGGACTGGTCTCCAGGGTGCTGCAGAAGGGAACGGGAACGAGTCATCCGAAGGCTGAGGAGAAGGTGAAAGTTCACTACTCCGGATGGCAGACGGACGGATACAATTTCGACAGTTCCCTCAACCGCGGCGTTCCCGCGACTTTCGGTCTCAACCAGGTCATCAAGGGTTGGACGGAAGGGGTGCAGTTGATGATGGAAGGAGAGAAGCGTCGATTCTGGATTCCGGGGGAACTGGCCTATGGCAAGCTGGAAGGGGAGCTTCCGCCGATTGGTGCAGATGGGAAACGTCCCGGAAGGCCCCTCGGTCAGCTCTGTTTCGACATCGAACTGATCAAGATTCTGCGGCCCCATCCCGCCCCGGAGAACCTGACCGCGGCACCGGAGGATGCTGCCGCCAATCCCTCTGGAGTCGCGACCAAGATCGTCAAGGCCGGAACGGGCGAAGCAAAACCCAAGCCTACGGACAATGTGCAGGTGCACTATACGGTTTGGACGAGCGACGGGACGATGGTGGACAGTAGCCTGCCTTCCGAGCGACCGAAGACTCTCCCCCTCAAGCGGACCATCAAGGGTTTTACCGAGGCCGTGCAGATGATGGTGGAGGGTGAGACCCGCCGCATCTGGATTCCGCAAAACATGGCCTACGGGGCCACGCCCCCACCAACGGCTCCCAAGGGGATGCTCATCTTCGAAGTCGAATTGCTGAAGATTCTCAGTGACTGAGCTTTCCTGAAGAGGGAATTGCTGTGCCCGTTGCGAGCGGTGGAGGCTGAAGCGCCTTCCGCGAGGCATTGCCGTCGGGTTTCTCCTCAGGTCGGGTTCGGGATCAGTTCTCCCCGGTAGCCTCAGCGCGTGCCTTGCGGAGGGACTCTTCCCGTTTGTTCCACTTGAGGACCTTGCTCATCTTGTGGCCGACGGTTTCGATGGTGATGTGGTTCCTGACGTGGGGGAGCTCCCAGACGGTCAGAAAAGCTCCGGTGTGGGCCACTCCGAGCACCAGCAGGAGGGAGAAAAGGAGAGATTTCATGATTGGAGGAATTTGAGCGGATGGAATTATTACACAAAAAATGGAATAAATCAAATATCCCGTAATTTTAGGTAAACTTATAGAAATCCACGGAATCCCAATGAAATCAGGGATTCACGGGAGGAGAAGGGCTGCTGAACATTCAGCCGTCCAAGGCGTGCCCGTGATTCCTTAGGCGTTCGCGATCCCTTCGCCCTGCTTCTCACCTTGGGACTGGAGATCCTGAAAAGAGCGCGAGGATGGGGCAAACGCAGGGCGCACGTTCAGAGGGGGGCGGTTGGAAAGAGAACGGATGCTCGGACCCGTTGCTCCGGCCACCCTTTACAAGAAGGCCGAGGCCGGGAAAGATCCGGGTCTGTGGAAGAAGGCCAAGGCCGGGTGATCTGAAATCGATGGGAAGCGCGTCTCCATCCGACTCCTCCCCGCTCCTCGAGATGCGGGGGATCGACAAATCATTTCCGGGGGTCCAGGCCCTGAGGGGAGTGGATTTGACTCTTCAATCCGGCGAGGTTCTCGCCCTGCTGGGAGAAAATGGAGCTGGCAAGAGTACCCTGATCAAGATTCTCGGGGGCGCCCACGCCCCGACGGCGGGGAGCGTGCTGGTGAAGGGCGAACTGGCGGATCTCTCCACGCCGCACATGAGCCAGGCCGCCGGGATCGGAATCATTTACCAGGAGTTCAACCTGGTGCCTCATCTCAGCGCCCGCGAAAACATCTTCCTGGGGCAGGAGAAAGCGAAAGGGGGATTCATCGATGTCCGGGAAGAGCGTCGCCAGGCCCTGAAGCTCTTTGAGCGCCTGGGGACGGTGATCGACCCGGAGTTGCGCTGTGCCGACATGTCCGTGGCCCAGCAGCAGGTGGTTGAGATCGCCAAGGCCCTCTCGCAGGATGCGCGGATCCTGGTGATGGATGAACCGAGTGCGACTCTCACTCCCCAGGAAGTGGAGCGTCTGCTTGAAATTGTGCGTGAACTGCGGGATCAGGGACTGGGCATCATTTATATCAGCCACCGGTTGGAGGAGGTCCATCAGATTGCGGATCGCATCATGGTCCTGCGGGACGGCGAGCAGGTAGGGACGAAGCCGGCAGGTGAGCTCGACCGGGAAGCCCTCATCGAGTTGATGGTGGGCCGCAAACTGGAAAATGAGTTTCCGGTCCACACTTCGCAGCTTGGGGAGGAGCGCCTGGTGGTGACCGGCCTGAGGCGTGGCTCCGTGGTGAAGGATGTGTCGTTCTCGGTCAGGGCCGGGGAGATTCTGGCTGTGACCGGCCTGGTGGGAGCGGGGCGGACCGAAATGGTGCGCCTGCTCTTCGGGGCGGACCGACCGGACGGGGGCTCGATCATCCTCGATGGCCGGTCGCTCCACCTGTCCAGTCCACGCCATGCCATCCGGGCCGGGATCGGATTGCTCACCGAGGATCGCAAGGGCCAGGGATTGGTCCTCATCCACTCGGTCCGGGAGAATTTCGGGCTGCCCAATCTCGGGCAATTCACCCGGGGTGGATTCGTGAACAGCAGGAAGGAGCGCAAGGGATTCGGGAGCTTCGTGGATTCGCTCCGGATCAAGATTCCGCACCAGGAGGAGCTGGCACAGAATCTCTCGGGTGGGAACCAGCAGAAGGTGGTGCTCGCCAAGTGGCTGCAACGGAACTGCGAGGTAATCATCTTTGACGAGCCCACCCGGGGTATCGACGTGGGTGCGAAATACGAGATCTACCTGCTCATCCAGGAACTGGCCACCCAGGGAAAGGCCATCATCATGATCAGTTCGGAATTGCCCGAGGTTCTCGGGATGGCTGACCGGGTGCTCGTCATGCACGAGGGACGGGTGACCGGTGAGATCACCGACGTGAAGGGCGCCACCCAGGAGGATATCATGAACCTGGCGGTGGCCTGACAGGTGGCAGGCGCCCCGGAGGCCGGCTGGACTCCGTCATCCCGGGAAGGATTGATGGCCCTGTTACTTTTCCTGGCGCGCGTTCGCCTTCAGGCGCAGGGCATTGAGGGAGATGAAGCCGCTGGCATCGTCCTGGTTGTAGGCGTGCTCGGCGCCACCCTCCATGGTGGCCACGTCTTCACTGTAAAGTGAGAGAGGAGAGCGGCGTCCTGCGTTCATGACGTTGCCCTTGTAAAGCTTGAGGCGTACTTCCCCGCTCACGGTCTGCTGGGTCTCGGTCACCAGGGCCTGCAGGGCGAGGCGCTCGGGGGCGAACCAGAAGCCATTGTAGATCAGCTGGGCATACTTGGGAATGAGGCTGTCGCGGATCTGCATGGCCTCGCGGTCCATGGTGAGGGTCTCGAGGTCGCGGTGGGCAGCCAGCAGGATGGTGCCCCCGGGGGTCTCGTAGATTCCGCGGGACTTCATGCCCACGAAGCGGTTTTCCACGATGTCGACCCGGCCGATTCCATGTTGCCCTCCCAGGGTGTTGAGCACGCGCATGATGCCGTAGGGCGAGAGGAGGGTGTAGCCGTCCCGTTCTCCTTCCGCCGTCACGTCCTCCAGGCCAGCGAGGAGGTCGTCCTGTCCTTCACCCTGGAAGCCGATGGCATTTCCCTTCTCGAAGAGAAGCTGGAGGTAGTGCGGTTGGTCGGGTGCCTCCTCGGGGGAAACGGAGAGCACATACATGTCCCGGTCCGCCCCGGTGGTTCCATCGTACCAGGGATCTTCCAGCATGCCTGCCTCGAAGGAGATGTGCAGGAGGTTGCGGTCCATGGAGTAGGGTTTCTTGAGGGAGGCCTGGATCGGGATGTCGTGTGCCTCGGCGTAGGCGATCATTTCGCTGCGGCCGGGGAACTGCTCGCGGAAGCGCTCCTGGCGCCAGGGAGCGATGACTTCCACCTGGGGCGCGAGGCTGGCGGCGCTCAGTTCAAAGCGGACCTGGTCGTTGCCCTTTCCGGTGGCACCGTGGGCGATGGCGTCGGCTCCTTCCTGGAGGGCGATCTCGAGCATGCCCTTGGCGATGCAGGGACGGGCAATGGAGGTGCCCAGGAGGTAGCGGCCTTCGTAGACCGCGTTGGCCTGGAACATGGGAAAGATGAAGTCGCGGGCGAACTCCTCCCGCATGTCGCCGATGAAGCACTTGCTGGCCCCGGTGTTGAGGGCCTTTTCCTCGAGTCCGTCCAGTTCGTCCCCCTGGCCGACGTCCGCGCAGAAGGCGATGACGTCCGCGCTGTAGGTCTCCTTCAGCCAGGTGAGCAGGACGGAGGTGTCCAATCCTCCGGAATAGGCGACGACGATTTTCATGGTCGCGGAAGTTAAGAAGAGAGGGCGCAGAGTCCAGAACCAAGATTGTGGATTGCAGAATGGGGGGAAATCAGGGGGTGGGCTTGTCTCTCATGGTTCCGCGGCCACAATCAGCCACGCATGGAGATTGAGTTGTCGGCTGCCGGTTGGACCTGGGCCATCGTGGCCGCGCTGGCGGTGGGTGTTTCCAAGACCGGTTTCGGCGGGATCGGCCTGGTGGCGGTCTCCATCATGGTGGATCTCTTCGGGAAGCCCTCGGTGGGAATCCTGCTGCCCATGCTGATCCTTGCCGACATCGCGGTCTACCCGTTCTTCCGGCGCTACGCGTCCTGGACCCCGGTGTGGAAGCTCCTCCCGCCCACCCTCCTGGGTTGTGGGGCGGGCTACTTCTTCCTCGACTGGATGCCGGCAGATTCAGCCCGTGCCATCATCGGAAGCATCATCCTGGCCATGGTCGGGATGCAGCTCTTCCGGCGCATCGGGCAGGAACGGTTTGAGCGCCTGGCCCACTCCCGGTCGGCAGGCTACGGGGCGGGGTTCGCAGCTGGTATTGCCACCATGGTGGCCAATGCGGCGGGACCGATCTTCCAGCTCTATCTCCTTTCCCGCCGCTTTGAAAAACTGGAGCTCATCGGGGTGGGAGCGCGCTTCTTCCTCCTCGTCAATATCCTGAAGGTTCCCTTCCTCGGTGGGATGAGCTT